>NZ_JBPQTK010000361.1:0-202 GCF_051386315.1 Micromonospora sp. URMC 107 | reverse complement strand
AGCGGGCACCACGGGGGCCGGTCACGGGTACGGTGACGGTCGACGGCAGGTGATCCACGGCCGGGCCCGGCCCTGTCGGAGCGCCGGGCCACGGACAGGGGACGGGTCCGGGCGGTGGCCCGGTGGAGCAGAGGCGGGGCGCTGAGCGGGACGGGCGGTTCGGGCGCGGAACCCCAGACCCGTCCGGCCGCCGCGCCGCCAC
>NZ_JBPQTK010000360.1:0-203 GCF_051386315.1 Micromonospora sp. URMC 107 | reverse complement strand
CTCGGCGAGTGGCGCGACGCGGCTCCAGCCGAACGGTATTCCGCGAAGGCAATTTAGGTGAGGCCCGGGGACACTGGACACACCGACACCTCATTCAACCAGCCGACGGGCCGCGATGTTCCATCGGTGGTGGATGTGCCGCTGGCCGGCACCCCGGGTTCGGGTGCCGGCCAGCGATCCCCCTTGTGGTGGAAAGTCGGTGG
>NZ_JBPQTK010000359.1:0-203 GCF_051386315.1 Micromonospora sp. URMC 107 | reverse complement strand
CTTCTTTGTGGGGCTTGACTTTCGGCCGACACCACTAGGCGGAGCGCAGTGGACAGATGCCCTCGTCACCCTGCCTCATCTTGATCCGTATCCACCGACGTAGCCAGCGACGCCGGCGCGGTTATCAGTTGCCGAATTGCCCTCTTTAGGATCAAGGCGGCCCGCAAGCGGGCCGCGGCGGCCCGGCCGATGCCGGCCACGCT
>NZ_JBPQTK010000358.1:0-208 GCF_051386315.1 Micromonospora sp. URMC 107 | reverse complement strand
CGAGATGGACGGCGGGCACCCGGTGGCCCTCAGCCGGCCGCGCGAACTGGCCGACCGGCTGGAGGAGATCCGGCGCGAGGTCTGCGAGGTCAGCCCGACCCACGCCTGACCGCGAGCGGTGACCGGTGCGCCGGGCCGGAGAACACCAGGTAGAGCGGCTCGGTGCCGCCGACGTCGGTGACCGGCCCGACCGGCAGGTCGACGAAGG
>NZ_JBPQTK010000357.1:0-213 GCF_051386315.1 Micromonospora sp. URMC 107 | reverse complement strand
CATCCTTTGGGGTGGTGTGGAACGGTTCCTCCTGGTGCGGCTGGGGTTCGGCGTAAAGCACCCTGTTGGGTCCTGAAAGAACAACCGGTGGTTGTTTCTTTCGGAGCCTTGAGCGGAACCTTTGTGTTTCGTGGGCTGCCAGGCATGGCCTGGTCTCGCATACCGATCACTGTGGTGGTGCTGGTGTGGGGCTTGTGGGTTGTGGGTTGGTCG
>NZ_JBPQTK010000356.1:0-218 GCF_051386315.1 Micromonospora sp. URMC 107 | reverse complement strand
GCCCTAGGGGTGCCTCGCCAATGACCACCGATGGGAAACTCCAACCCCGCCGGAAACGCACCACCCACGCCACAACCACCGGAGGAACCCATGCAATTCTCCGTACTCGGCAGCACCGAAGTCACCAACAACGGCCACCACCTCGAACTCGGCGGCATCAGACAACGCGCAATCCTCGGCTACCTCCTCCTCAACGCCAACAAAGTCGTCGCCACCAG
>NZ_JBPQTK010000355.1:0-218 GCF_051386315.1 Micromonospora sp. URMC 107 | reverse complement strand
AACGTGAACTCGATGGCGTCGAACCTGACGTCGCAGGTGCGCAACATCGCCTCGGTCACCACGGCCGTGGCGAAGGGTGACCTGTCGCAGAAGATCACCGTGGACGCCCGGGGCGAGATCCTGGAATTGAAGTCGACGGTGAACACGATGGTGGACCAGCTGTCGTCGTTCGCCGACGAGGTGACCCGCGTCGCGCGCGAGGTGGGCACGGAGGGCAA
>NZ_JBPQTK010000354.1:0-221 GCF_051386315.1 Micromonospora sp. URMC 107 | reverse complement strand
GGACGAGCTGGTCCCCGAGGAGCTGCGCGGGATCGGCATCCGGATCGAGGACGACATCCTGGTCACCGAGACCGGCGGCGGGGCCCGTCGCGTCAGCGCCGCGCACGCCCTTCCTGCCCGGACCCGCCAGGTTGACGCGTCACACCCCGCCTGAGGGGTATGCGGGGTTTTCTCGGATTCGCACCTCTTGCGAGGAACCTTCTCATACGGTGGCTATCAGA
>NZ_JBPQTK010000353.1:0-222 GCF_051386315.1 Micromonospora sp. URMC 107 | reverse complement strand
TGTGGCCGCCGGCCCGATGACCGACACCACCCACACCCCGAGCGTGGACACGACGACGGCGGTGGCGGTGGCGGTGCAGGCCGACAAGCCGGACATGGGCAAGCTGGTGCCGCATGGTGTGCAGGGCGCGCAGTCGCGCATCGAACTCTCCGACGAGCAGGTCGGCAACGTCAAGGCGATCATCGCGGCGACGAAGAAGACCGGCATGGACGAGCGCGCCGC
>NZ_JBPQTK010000352.1:0-223 GCF_051386315.1 Micromonospora sp. URMC 107 | reverse complement strand
GCGTACGCCACGTGGGCCGCCCCGTCGGCGGTCACCGCCCACTCGCCGTACCGGTAGGGCGTGCCCACCACCGCGTCGGGGCGGACGCGGGCGACCAGCTCGCGTACCGCGGCCCGGTCCGTCACGTCGAGCCGGCACGCCTCGACGCCCGGCGCCCCGACGCGGCCCGAGTGGTACGTCCCCACCACCCGCTCCCCCGCCGCGACCGCCTGCCGGCAGACCT
>NZ_JBPQTK010000351.1:0-229 GCF_051386315.1 Micromonospora sp. URMC 107 | reverse complement strand
GAACAGCATCTCCCATAAAAAAAGGCACTGCCGAAGCAGCGCCCTTTCATTTAAAATAGTATTTATCAGCTACCCATAGCCGCTCTGTAAGCGCCTGCTACAAATTGTGCACGCATACGGTCACGCTGTCCGTTAGTGAACATAAACATAGCAGCATCATCGGTATAGTCCATATAGTTCATGAACATGACGCCCGGTGAAGAAGGGGAACAAGCATCTAGTTTAGGGA
>NZ_JBPQTK010000350.1:0-231 GCF_051386315.1 Micromonospora sp. URMC 107 | reverse complement strand
GAACCGACTCGGCAGTTCCACCGAGGTCGCCGCCGGTAAGGGGGTCAACATCTCACGAGTCCTTCGTGGGGCTGGAATCGAAACCTGCGCCGTGGTGCCAGCCGGAGCCAAGGGCCGCCTGACCCTCGGCCTCAACCACGACGACATCCCGCACCAAGTTGTACCCGTTGCGGCAGCGGTGAGAACCAACCTCACCATCACCGAACCTGACGGCATTACAACCAAGATCAA
>NZ_JBPQTK010000349.1:0-236 GCF_051386315.1 Micromonospora sp. URMC 107 | reverse complement strand
GATGCGGCCAATAAAATTAACTTCCGTACTCGAAAGACCATGATGGTCGCCCAACAGCTCTATGAAGGGATTAATATTGGTTCTGGTGTGCAAGGTTTGATTACCTATATGCGTACCGATTCGACTCGTATCAGTCCTGTGGCGCAAAATGAAGCAGCAAACTTCATTACGGACCGTTTTGGTAGCAAGTATTCTAAGCATGGTAGCAAGGTCAAAAATGCTTCAGGAGCTCAGGA
>NZ_JBPQTK010000348.1:0-236 GCF_051386315.1 Micromonospora sp. URMC 107 | reverse complement strand
CTCTCGTAGGTCTGCTGCAGGTCGATCAGCGCCGGGCCCCGGTCGGCCGAGTCGCCGTGCACATGCTCGAACAGGTGCAGCGAGGTCTGGTGGCCCCGGTCGAAGGTGTCCACGTAGCGGGCCTCGGCCTCGAAGGGGTCCATAGCCTGCAGTTGCTCGGCCAGCTGCTGCAACTCGCGCAGCCGCGCGGGCGCCACGGATTGCTCCAGGCGCAGGGCGTCGATCAGGCCCGGCAG
>NZ_JBPQTK010000347.1:0-241 GCF_051386315.1 Micromonospora sp. URMC 107 | reverse complement strand
CGAGGGCTGGAGCGCCGCGCTGGACCAGCTGGTCGAGGTCGTCAAGGGCCGCTGACGGCCGTGGCGGCGGCGACGGGCGAGGGACCAGCCGGACCGGTGCGCACGACCGGCTGGTCCCTCGCCCGGCCGCCTCGCCCTCACCGGGGCCAACCGGAGGCGGCCGCCGGGCGACGACACGGCGCTCGTCAGATGTTGGAGGAGTCGATCGGCACGTCGGTCGGCAGGGCCGGCGCGCCGGCCA
>NZ_JBPQTK010000346.1:0-244 GCF_051386315.1 Micromonospora sp. URMC 107 | reverse complement strand
CCACCACCCTGCACACCCTCGCCACCCACACCGGCTCCACCCCCTTCGGCATCCTCCTCGCCGCCTTCCAACTCCTCATCCACCGCTACACCACACAAAACCCCGTCGTCATCGGCACCCCCCTCACCGGACGCACCGACCCCGACGCCGAAAAACTCATCGGCTTCTTCGTCAACACCCTCCCCCTCGCCGTCGACATCCACCCCCACCACACCTTCCGCCAACTCCTGCACCACTCCCGCAC
>NZ_JBPQTK010000345.1:0-244 GCF_051386315.1 Micromonospora sp. URMC 107 | reverse complement strand
TGCTGCTCACCCGCGTCTCTGATGGCTACCCGGGCGCGGGCTGCTGGCACCTGCCCGGGGGCGGCACCGACTACGGCGAGCAGCCCGGCGCCGCCCTGATCCGGGAACTGGTCGAGGAGACCGGGCAGAACGGCCGCCTCGTCGAGCTGCTCGGTGTGGCCAGCCACCGCGACGCCGCCTCCCTCGGCCCGGAGGGCTACCCGATCGACTGGCACGGCGTCCGCGCCTTCTACCGGGTCGTGGT
>NZ_JBPQTK010000344.1:0-246 GCF_051386315.1 Micromonospora sp. URMC 107 | reverse complement strand
GTACGCGCCCAGCGTCGTCTCCCGCACCCGCGCCAGCAACTCCCGGAACGTCGGATCACCCGACACGTCCGTCCGCAACACCAACGTGTTCACGAAGAAACCGATGAGGTCCTCGATCTCCGCATGGTTGCGGTTGGCGATCTGGGTGCCGATGGCGATGTCGTCCTGACCCGTCACCCGATGCAACGCCGCCGTGAACCCCGCCACCAACACCATGAACAACGTCGCACCCTCACGACCCGCCAA
>NZ_JBPQTK010000343.1:0-247 GCF_051386315.1 Micromonospora sp. URMC 107 | reverse complement strand
AACATCGACGTCGACGGCATGGCCCAGCGCATGGGCACCACCGAAGCCGGCACCAACTCCATCAACGACATCACCCCGGTGCTGAACAAGGAGACCGGCAAGGACGCCTACCAGTCGGTGGAGATCCGCGACGCCAAGGCCGACGAGAAGCAGACCGACAAGCTGCGCGGCGACATCGTCACCGCCATCGACGAGGGCCACGCCGTCGTCGCCAACATCGCCGGCACCGCCACCGACACCGACGGCA
>NZ_JBPQTK010000342.1:0-252 GCF_051386315.1 Micromonospora sp. URMC 107 | reverse complement strand
CCCCCCCCCCCCCCCCCCCCCCCCCCCCCCCCGCCGCGTGTGCCGCCAAGAGCGCTGGTCGCCGGCCTGCCCACCCGGGTCGCCGGACGCCACCTGTCGACGCTGCGGCGCGAAGCGACGCCGCGGGCCGCGGCCGATGGCGGCGCCCCGTCCGCCTGCCCGGCGAGCGATCCGCCGGCGGACACGGAGGCACCCCGGCCGCCGAGGGGTACGCGGTGCTCCCGCCGGTGGGCGGGGTCAGGCGGCGTACAC
>NZ_JBPQTK010000341.1:0-252 GCF_051386315.1 Micromonospora sp. URMC 107 | reverse complement strand
CACGGGCGCGCAACACGAGGCGGAACGACCCCGCGCCAATTTCCCATTATTCACGCCTAAAGGGACAATGCCTCCTACTCTGGGCGACATGGTGTATCGGTACGAGTCCGATGAGGACGCATTCATGGAGTACCCGGAGCCCGGGTCCGACCGGTCGGTGCTCGGTGCCGGTCCGCCTCCCCCGGCCGGCCCCTCGCCGTCCCGCTTCCCGACGCCGTCGCTGCCCCGCGCCAACACGGTCGCGCTGCCCTC
>NZ_JBPQTK010000340.1:0-253 GCF_051386315.1 Micromonospora sp. URMC 107 | reverse complement strand
CACGAGATCGGCTTCGCCCGCGAGGTCGGCGACTCGCTGGTCTTCATGGACGGCGGCGTCGTGGTCGAGTCCGGCGTGCCCCGCGAGGTGATCGCCAACCCCCGGCACGAGCGGACGAAGGCGTTCCTGGCCAAGGTGCTCTGAGCGGTACGCCGGCGCGGCCCACCCGGGCCGCGCCGGCGTACCGTGCCGGGTGACGTCCGTCGCGGTCGCGCCCGTGCCGGTGTCCCGGAGTGTCGGATCGGGCGGCTAG
>NZ_JBPQTK010000339.1:0-255 GCF_051386315.1 Micromonospora sp. URMC 107 | reverse complement strand
CCAGTCTTCTTCAAGTGAGAGGTTACCTAACTGCCTAACGGAAGAAGAACCGTATATTGCTTATGGTGTGACCCCCCTACTCCGGGATCGCCCCTTACGTCACTCCTGTGGGAGTTTGACTTCCGCCGGGTGTTAATGCGGAATGTATCGACAGTAAACAATTTTCGTTATACGATATTTTCATGCCTGTGAACATCACTCAAGATCAACTCGACACGTGGGTTTCCGAAGCAGAAGAAGGCTACGATCCAGAAG
>NZ_JBPQTK010000338.1:0-265 GCF_051386315.1 Micromonospora sp. URMC 107 | reverse complement strand
GCCGAACCCCACACCCCCGCAATCGACGAAAACACCACAAACGCATCCAAATCCAAACCAGCCGTCAACTCATCCAACACCACCGCACCACCAACCTTCGCCCGCAACACCTCCTCCACCTCACCCACACCCACCTCACCCAACGGCGTCAACTGCGCCGCACCCGCCGCATGCACCACCGCCCGCAACCGCTCACCACGACCCACCAAATCCCCCAACAACCCCGCCACCGCACCCCGATCCGCCACATCACACGCCACCACCG
>NZ_JBPQTK010000337.1:0-267 GCF_051386315.1 Micromonospora sp. URMC 107 | reverse complement strand
CCAAGGGTCTCGTGGGTTAGGTGGGTAGGTACCTAAGCATTTGCCATTTCCCCTCATTACCTACTTCCGATTAGGAACATGCGGAACCAGACTTCCATCTCGCCTTTTACGTTCTCAATCTGGGGTACGACACGGAAAAATTCGAGATCTGGGATGTTAGCACGGGGCACACGACTTTGTTCGTTTGGGAAAATGTCTGCCTGCAAGCGGATGAAAAAGCCCGAATGGTTTCCCGATTCGCGGCTTGGGTTGCCTGAGTACGACTCC
>NZ_JBPQTK010000336.1:0-276 GCF_051386315.1 Micromonospora sp. URMC 107 | reverse complement strand
GCCCAGCCCAACTTCTACTACTGCGGCCCCGCCGCCGCCCGCAACGCCCTCAGCGTGCAGGGCAAGAACATCGACGTTGACGGCATGGCCCAGCGCATGGGCACCACCGAAGCCGGCACCAACTCCATCAACGACATCACCCCCGTACTGAACAAGGAGACCGGCAAGGACGCCTACCAGTCGGTGGAGATCCGCGACGCCAAGGCCGACCAGAAGCAGACCGACAAGCTGCGCGCCGACATCGTCACCGCCATCGACGAGGGCCACGCCGTCGTC
>NZ_JBPQTK010000335.1:0-277 GCF_051386315.1 Micromonospora sp. URMC 107 | reverse complement strand
CGGGAGAGGTGGGTCAGGAGCCGGGCGAGGGTGGTGCGGGCGGAGCGGACGGAGACCTGTTGACCGACGATCGCCCGCACGGCCATCTCGAAGCCGTCGACCGAGCGGGGGAGCCGGATCCCCGGCTCGGCGGCGACCGCCCGGGCCAGCGCCGGGTCGGCGGCGAGGGTGCCGTCGACGGCGGTCGGATCGGCGTCGAGGTCGAGCAGGCGGCGGCAGCGGGCCACCGCGGGGGCGAGGTCGCGCATGTCGGTCAGCCGCAGCGTCGCCGTCACGT
>NZ_JBPQTK010000334.1:0-278 GCF_051386315.1 Micromonospora sp. URMC 107 | reverse complement strand
ATCGGCCGGCCCTTCGCGCTGTTCCGGCAGATGTTCCGCGACGCCGCCGAGAGCGGCAACCCGCTCTACGGCGCGGCTCAGGCCCAGGGGGCCGTCGGGTACCACGGGATGATCTCGCGGCGGGCGAGCAGCCGCACGTCCCAGTAGAGGAACGTGAAGGCGCCGGCGACGATGAACGCGACCGCGGTCAGGACCGCCAGGCGGCTCGGCCGGGCGCTGAACCAGCGTTGCAGGCGGGAACCGGCGAGCCAGGCCAGCAGCAGGAACAGCACCGCCAT
>NZ_JBPQTK010000333.1:0-281 GCF_051386315.1 Micromonospora sp. URMC 107 | reverse complement strand
CGGCCGGGATACCTAGTACGGCCATCCTTTGGGGTGGTGTGGAACGGTTCCTCCTGGTGCGGCTGGGGTTCGGCGTAAAGCACCCTGTTGGGTCCTGAAGGAACAACCATCTGGTTGTTTTTTCGGAGCCATGACCCTGCCTGTGGGTGGGGGACGGTTGCCAGGCATGGCCTGGTCTCGCATACCGCCGGCGGTTGTCGGGTTTGGTGTGGGGCTTGTGGGTTGTGGGTTGGTCGTTTGTTGAGAATTGCACAGTGGACGCGAGCATCTTTGTGGTCAAG
>NZ_JBPQTK010000332.1:0-285 GCF_051386315.1 Micromonospora sp. URMC 107 | reverse complement strand
CGGAGCGGGCCGACGACGGGTGGCGCGGCGGCTGGCCGGAGCCGGACGGCGCCCCGGCCCTGCCGGCCGGCGGGGTGCCGGTGCCCGACGAGTGGCGTCCGCCCCGCCAGCGGGGACACCAGCCCGAGGCGCGGCACGACGTCCGCGAGCCCGAGGCGCACCGCTCCCGTCGGGCGGAGCCCGGGCCGGAGCGGCCCGGCCGGCGGCAGGATGAGCGCTACGGCCATCCGCCGCAGGACGACGTGCCCCGCGCGGGCGGTGCCCGCAACGCCGACCGCTGGCGCT
>NZ_JBPQTK010000331.1:0-285 GCF_051386315.1 Micromonospora sp. URMC 107 | reverse complement strand
ACCCCACGACGACAGCAACTCCCACAACGCCACCTCGACCGCGAACAACCCCGCCTGCGCGAACACGGTCTGATCCACCAACCCGGCGTCGGCACTGCCCAGCTCGGCGAACACAACCTCCCGCAACGGACGCGACAGATGCGGGTCGATCTCGGCGCACACGGCGTCGAAAGACGCCGCGAACACCGGGAACGCGTCGTACAGCTCCCGGCCCATCCCGACGCGCTGCGAACCCTGACCCGTGAACAACACCGCCCGACGACCCGCCGACACCACACCCGACAC
>NZ_JBPQTK010000330.1:0-288 GCF_051386315.1 Micromonospora sp. URMC 107 | reverse complement strand
TGGTGGACATCGGCGCGGAGCTGTTCGCGATGTCCGCGGTCTGCGTGCGCGCCCACGCCGAGCGGGAGGCCCGGCCCGAGAACGTGGAGCTGGCCGACCTGTTCTGCCGGCAGGCCCGGGTCCGCGTCGACGCGCTCTTCGCCGCCCTGTGGGACAACACCGACTCCGTCGACACGGTCGCCGCGAAGCGGATCCTGGCCGGGCGCTACGCCGCCCTGGAGGACGGCGTGGTCACCCCCGCCGACGACCTGCCCTGGGTGGCCCGCTGGTCGCCCGGCCCGTCCACCG
>NZ_JBPQTK010000329.1:0-291 GCF_051386315.1 Micromonospora sp. URMC 107 | reverse complement strand
GACGCGCGCGCCAACCGGCTGGCCCACCACCTGCGCGAGCACGGCGTCGCCCCCGACACCCTCGTCGCGGTCTGCCTCCGCAGGTCACCGGAGCTGATCGTCGCGCTGCTGGCCATCGCCAGGGCCGGCGGCGCGTACCTTCCCCTGGACCCGGCCCACCCCGCCGAACGACTGGCCCACCTGCTGGCCGACGGCGCCCCGGTCGCCGTCCTCACCCACGGCGCCACCCGCGCCACCCTCGACGGACTGACCACCGCGCCCCTCGTCGACCTCGACACCGACGCCCCCCAC
>NZ_JBPQTK010000328.1:0-291 GCF_051386315.1 Micromonospora sp. URMC 107 | reverse complement strand
GTGGGGGGCGTCGGTGTCGAGGTCGACGAGGGGCGCGGTGGTCAGTCCGTCGAGGGTGGCGCGGGTGGCGCCGTGGGCGAGGACGGCGACCGGCGCGCTGTCGCGCAGCAGCTCGGTGAGGCGCTCGGCGGGATGGGTGGGGTCGAGCGGCACGTACGCGCCGCCGGCCTTGAGGACGGCCAGCAGCGCGACGATCAGCTCCGGTGAGCGGTCCAGGCAGACCGCGACGAGGGTGTCGGGGGCGACGCCGTGCTCGCGCAGGTGGTGGGCCAGCCGGTTGGCGCGCGCGTC
>NZ_JBPQTK010000327.1:0-292 GCF_051386315.1 Micromonospora sp. URMC 107 | reverse complement strand
TCCGCTACCTGCGCCACGTCCTCACCCAACTCGCCGAGGACCCCGACCGGCCGATCGACCAGCTCACCCTGCTCGACGAACGCGAGCGGGAGCAGGCGCTGCGCCAGACCGGGCCGTCCCCGGTGGAACGGGGCGTCGCCGCCCGCTTCGCGGAGCGGGTCGCGGCGACACCGGACGCGGTGGCGGTGACCTTCGAGGGGACGTCGCTGACCTATCGCGACCTCGACGCGCGCGCCAACCGGCTGGCCCACCACCTGCGCGAGCACGGCGTCGCCCCCGACACCCTCGTCGC
>NZ_JBPQTK010000326.1:0-301 GCF_051386315.1 Micromonospora sp. URMC 107 | reverse complement strand
GCGACGAGGGTGTCGGGGGCGACGCCGTGCTCGCGCAGGTGGTGGGCCAGCCGGTTGGCGCGCGCGTCGAGGTCGCGGTAGGTCAGCGACGTCCCCTCGAAGGTCACCGCCACCGCGTCCGGTGTCGCCGCGACCCGCTCCGCGAACAGCGCGGGGATCGTCCGCCCGGCCGGGTACGCGGTCGCCTCGTCCCAGGCCGCGAGGAGTTCGCGGCGCTCCGCCGGGTCGAGCAGGGTGAGCTGGTCGATCGGCCGGTCGGGGTCCTCGGCGAGTTGGGTGAGGACGTGGCGCAGGTAGCGGA
>NZ_JBPQTK010000325.1:0-309 GCF_051386315.1 Micromonospora sp. URMC 107 | reverse complement strand
AGCGCCGTGCTGGTGCCCGTGTGCGCGCTGGTCGGGATGGGTCTGGGCGCGCTCACCCGGCACGCCGCCGGGGCCGTGGCTGCGGCCACGACGGTGCTCCTGCTGGCGCCGATGCTCATCGACAGCGACGAGCACCGGTGGATGGCCGAGCTGCACGACGCCCTGCCCCTCGCCGCCTGGCTGCGACTGATCGAGGTGCACCCCGACGTCCTCAACCCGGACCCGTTCCCGACCACGGTCACCGGCGCCTGGCTGACCCTCGCCGCCTGGTCCCTCACGGCCACCCTCACGGCGATCACTCTCACCCAC
>NZ_JBPQTK010000324.1:0-319 GCF_051386315.1 Micromonospora sp. URMC 107 | reverse complement strand
ACTTGACGTCCTGATCACGGCCCGGTTGGTCCACGCTCGGTGTCCCCATGATCCGTTGATGTCGGCCCGGGCGGAGGGCAGCGCGGAGCCCGGCTGGGCGTCAACCGATCATGAGTGCCCGCTCGCCGCCCCTGCCTCACTCTCCACCCCTCGGATCTGGTACGAAACCGCCCCGCCAAGGGCCCTTTCGTACCAAGATCCCGACCGTCCACCCGCCGAGCCGACGGTGCCCGGTGTCCGCATGCGTCATGGCTGTCCGGTGCCGCATGGGCGGGCCGGCGTCATCGGGTTCCCGATCGGGGTCGGTGTCCGGTTTCGG
>NZ_JBPQTK010000323.1:0-320 GCF_051386315.1 Micromonospora sp. URMC 107 | reverse complement strand
GTCGCCGCCGCGCCGGGGCGGAGCGGGGCGGGGGTGGCCGGGTCGGGCATCACCGCCGACGGCGGCACCACCCGGCGGGCCCGCCGCCGGCTCGAACGCGGCCGGGGACACCGGGGCGTCGCCCGGGGACATCGGGGCACTGCTGGGCCCGGCCGGGGACACCGGAGCGGTCGACGCCGGACCGCCCGGGGCGGCACCCGAGGGCCCCGCCGGGACAGCCGCGCCGACGCCGTGTGGCGCGACGCCCGGGGCACCGGTGACCGGGGCCGCCGCGGGCGAGGGGCCCGGACCGCCGGTGGCGTGCGCCGGGGCGGGCTCGG
>NZ_JBPQTK010000322.1:0-322 GCF_051386315.1 Micromonospora sp. URMC 107 | reverse complement strand
CGCCTGAGCTCCCCGCCTCCCGCCCGGTTCGGGACGGACCAGCGGGGCGGGCGGAGCTTCGGCTCGTGCCTGCGGGGCCGATTGAATCGTTTACGACATCAGCTCGAAAGGACGCTCGCCGCACCATCCGCACCCGACGACCAGGTGCGGCCGTCTGCGACGTGACGGACAGTTTGTCCGTTCGGCGGCGTCCGATTGCGTGCCGAATGCGGCGGGGGTCCCCCGCGTCCCGTGCCCGGCACCACCCAGGCGGCGGAATCGCCGGCCGGCCCGGGTCGTTGAACATGGCACACCCACGGCGCTCCCCCGCTCCGCCCCGCGC
>NZ_JBPQTK010000321.1:0-332 GCF_051386315.1 Micromonospora sp. URMC 107 | reverse complement strand
GAGAAGATCGGCAAGCGGATCAACGTGGACCGGGTCGAGGAGGCCATGGCCACCGGGGCGAGGACGGCCGCCGTCGGGCGTCGCAAGGGGTACGGGTCAGCCGGCGACCGGCAACCGCTCGGTGTCGGTGCCACCCGGCGCCTGCTCGGGCTTGACCGACCGGAGCAGCACGCTGGCCACGTCGACGACCTCGACCTGCTCGCCGGCGCCCTTGCCGTTCACCCCGTCGTTGAGCATCGTCGAGCAGAACGGGCAGCCGACGGCGACCGTCCTCGCCCCGGTGGCCATGGCCTCCTCGACCCGGTCCACGTTGATCCGCTTGCCGATCTTCT
>NZ_JBPQTK010000320.1:0-343 GCF_051386315.1 Micromonospora sp. URMC 107 | reverse complement strand
CCTCCGCCCGGGCCGACATCAACGGATCATGGGGACACCGAGCGTGGACCAACCGGGCCGTGATCAGGACGTCAAGTACCCACCACGGCCGGGAAACGTCCACCCGCCCTGATCACCGGACGCTACGGGTTCAGGCGGCGACGCTACGCGGGGCAGGCGGGCAGGCGGCGACGCTACGGGCGCAGGCGGGCAGCGCGGCGAGTGCGGGTGGGCAGGCAGGCGCTAGCGGTGCACGCAGTCATGCCCCTGGGATGGAGAGTGAGCCGAGGACGGCGAGCGGGCACCGACGGGGTGTGGCCCGCCGTGCCCGGCGCAGGGATCAAGCCTGACCGCCCGGAGCCGG
>NZ_JBPQTK010000319.1:0-350 GCF_051386315.1 Micromonospora sp. URMC 107 | reverse complement strand
CCGCGCAGCCCCCGGCCACCACTCCCCCGCCGACCGGCGGCTGCGCGGTGTCGTACACCCCGAACTCGTGGTCCGGTGGCTTCACCGCCGAACTGCGGGTGACCAACCACGGCGCCGCGCTCACCGGCTGGACCGTCACGTTCGCCCCCGGCGCCGGGGTCCGGCTCACCAACGGCTGGAACGGCGACTGGACCCAGTCCGGCGACCGGATCACGGTCCGCAACGCCACGTGGAACGCCAGCCTGCCCACGGGCGGCACGGTCTCGCTCGGCTTCCAGGGCACCTGGCCGGGCGGCCCCCTGCCCACCCCGACCGCCTTCACCCTCAACGGCACCACCTGCTCCTGACCC
>NZ_JBPQTK010000318.1:0-356 GCF_051386315.1 Micromonospora sp. URMC 107 | reverse complement strand
GAGAAGCACCACCGGTCCCCGTCGGACCGAGGGTGAGCCGCTCGGCGGCGACCGGTATCGGCAGGCCGGCCCGCAGGTCGGCGGCCAGTCCGCAGAGCTCGTCCAGGCGGCGCCGCCGGGCCCGGACGGCGTACTGGCCGTGCTTGCGTCGGAGCAGCGCCCGGGCGGCCAGCGTGCCGTAGGCGCCGACGGCCACCGCCGCCACCGGACCGGCCAGCAGCAGGCCGGCTCCGGTGCCGGCCGACGCGGCGAGCAGCAGGGTGCGCCGGGGGGACGCCGTCAGCGCGTCCGACCGGAGCCACCTCGGTCGCCGGCCCTCGCCGGGCGGACCGGTCACCGCCTCGGGCGGACGTGAA
>NZ_JBPQTK010000317.1:0-368 GCF_051386315.1 Micromonospora sp. URMC 107 | reverse complement strand
TGCGTCATGGCTGTCCGGTGCCGCATGGGCGGGCCGGCGTCATCGGGTTCCCGATCGGGGTCGGTGTCCGGTTTCGGGGTGTGACCGGGGGCATCGTGGGGGCGGAATCGTGGCCGGGGCGGGGTCGTTACACCCTGCGTACGACCGAGCAGGACCGCACCGCCCCGCGGATGGTGGGGCCCCGGAATGATTGCGGGCCGGCGGTCGTTACACATGGTCCGGCCGACGTGAGAGGGCAACCCCCCGCCCCCGCGAACAGCCCGATCCTCCCGGCCGACACGGCCGACCTGATCTTTCCTTCGGCGAGATGCCGGAGAACTCCCCCTGAGCTTGTTGAGCGCCAGACGGTGCTTGCACCCACACAGCCG
>NZ_JBPQTK010000316.1:0-371 GCF_051386315.1 Micromonospora sp. URMC 107 | reverse complement strand
GCCCCGCCCCGCCCCGGCGCGGAGGCGACCGGTGCGCTGGACGCGGTCGCGGTGCGCCGGGTCTGGCCCGAGGTGGTCGGCAAGGTCAACCGGACCAACAAGCGGATCGCGGCGCTGATGCGCGACGCGGTGGTCCGCGACCTCGACGGCGACACGCTCGTGGTGACGGTGAAGTCGTCGGTGCTGGCCAAGATGATGTCCGACCACGCCCAGGTGCTCACCGACGCGCTCTACGAGGAACTGGGCGGGCGCTGGCAGATCCGCTGCGAGGTGGCCGGCGAGCGGGGTGGGGCGTCGCTGGGCGGCGCGTCCCGTTCCCCGGCCCGCCCGGCGGCCGAAGCGGCCCGGCAGGCGGCGGCCCGGTCGGCGGC
>NZ_JBPQTK010000315.1:0-371 GCF_051386315.1 Micromonospora sp. URMC 107 | reverse complement strand
TCGCCGCCCGCGCCCTCGACGCCAGCGAACACCGCTTCGCCGCCGCCGTCGTCGGCACCCCCGGCGAACAGTTCCGCCCCCTGACCCACGACGACGACGGACACGGCGAACCCTGCTACGGCGTCGGCCTCGTCACCCGCCACCGCGTCCACACCTGGCAGGTCACCCGCCTGCGCCCCGCACCCGTACGCTCACCCGTCTACGTGCCCGGCCCTCGCGGCGGACTCATCCTCCTGCGCGACGAACCCCGCGTCGTACTCGCCGCCGTCCTCGACACCCCACACGGCAAGCTCACCGTCGCCGCGAACACCGCCAACGCCCCCAGGTTCGTGCCCACGTTCACGACCTTCGCCATCGCCGAACCGTGCACG
>NZ_JBPQTK010000314.1:0-377 GCF_051386315.1 Micromonospora sp. URMC 107 | reverse complement strand
TCTCGACCTCGGCCGCCACGAGCAGGTGGTCGGCGAGCTGACCGGGCTGGTGCGACGGTATCCACGGCGGGACCGGCCGGGCTGACGGCGGCGGGGCGGGCGGCGCGGCCGGGGCGGCGGCCTGCCCCGCGCGCCCGCCTGTCCGGGCGGGCCGACCCGTCGGGGGAGTGCCACCGCCGAGCATCGCCCGGTGCAGGTCGCGCAGCTCCTTCCCCGGCTCGATGCCGAGCTGCGTCGACAGCACCGCGCGCCCGTCCCGGTAGACCCCGAGGCCGTCGGCGGTACGGCCGCTGCGGTGCAGGGCGAGCATGAGCTGGCCGCGCAGCCGCTCCCGCAGTGGATACCGTCGCACCAGCCCGGTCAGCTCGCCGACCACC
>NZ_JBPQTK010000313.1:0-385 GCF_051386315.1 Micromonospora sp. URMC 107 | reverse complement strand
CGTACGTCGTGTTCAAGGTCTGGCGCACCCTCTACCACGTGCCGAAGCCGAAGCCCCAGCCCGGCGTGTACGGCCAGCCGCAGCCCGGGTGGCCCCAGCAGCAGGGCGGCTACCCGGCCCCCGGCCAGCAGGTTCCCGGTCAGCAGGTTCCCGGCCAGCAGGGCGGTTGGCAGGCGCCGGGCCCCTACGGCGCCCCGTACGGCCAGCAGCCCGCGCCGTTCGCCGGCGGCCCGCAGCCGGGCTCGCCGTTCAGCCCGGCGCCGCAGTCGGCGCCCCCGGCCGCCCCGACGCCGCAGTCCGCGCCGCCGTTCGGCCAGCCGCAGAGCGCCCCGCCGTTCGGCCAGCCGCCCTCGGCCGACCCCACCCAGGCGATCCCGCGCCAGTC
>NZ_JBPQTK010000312.1:0-388 GCF_051386315.1 Micromonospora sp. URMC 107 | reverse complement strand
TCGAGGCGATCGAGGGCGAGATCGTCGCCCGCGACGTGCCGCCGGTCGTGCCGGTGCTGCTCTCCGCCCGCGACGCCACGGCGCTGTCGGCGCAGGCGGGCCGGTGGGCGCGCTGGCTGTCGGCGGACGGGCAGCGGCGTCCGGTGGACGTCGCGTGGTCCTCGGTGGCGACGCGGTCGGCGCTGGAGCACCGGGCGGTCGTGTCCGGGGCGAGCCGGGACGAGCTGCTGGCGGGCCTCGCGGCGGTGGCGGCGGGCGAGCCCTCCGGCGCTGTCGTGACCGGCTCGGCCGCCGCACGCGGTCAGCTCGCGCTGTTGTTCTCGGGTCAGGGTGCGCAGCGCGCCGGCATGGGCCGGGAGTTGTACGGGACGTTCCCGGTGTTCGCCGC
>NZ_JBPQTK010000311.1:0-392 GCF_051386315.1 Micromonospora sp. URMC 107 | reverse complement strand
GCAGAGTCGTCAGCGACAGGGGATCCAGATCCACGGGCAGCCATTCTTCCCACCGCCACCCGCCCCACGACGCCCCCTGTGGGCAGCCTCACCAGCGCCGCCGCTCACCGCCCCCGCGCCCGACGCAGCCACACCCCGACCGCCCCCAACGCCACGAACAACAGCACCGAACACACCAACACCTTCAACACCCGGCAACCCTCCCACGGCCACGTAGGGTGCAAGCGTGCGCCTGGCCACCTTCAACCTGCTACACGGCCGGTCCCTCGCCGACGGACTCGTCGACCCCGACCGGCTCACCGCCGCCGTCACCGCCCTCGACGCCGACGTCCTCGCCCTGCAGGAGGTCGACCGCGACCAGAGCCGCAGCGGCAAACTCGACCTCACCGCCA
>NZ_JBPQTK010000310.1:0-406 GCF_051386315.1 Micromonospora sp. URMC 107 | reverse complement strand
CCGACCAAGGAGAACCCGACATGGCCGACCTCCCACCGACCGACGGCACCGGGGCGACGGGCACCGCCCACGAGGGCGAGTACGTGGTCGTGGTGAACGTCGAGGAGCAGTACTCGATCTGGCGTACCGCCGAGCCGACGCCGGCCGGCTGGACCCGCCTGGCGACCACCGGAACCCGCGACGAGTGCCTGGACCACATCGAGCAGGTCTGGACCGACATGCGGCCGCTGTCTCTGCGGCGGGTCCTCGACGGCACCGGATCGGCGCAGTGACCGGCACGCCCGGCGGGCACTTCCGCCTGTCCCCGTTCCAGCAGTGGCGCCACCACGCGGCCCCGCCGGCGTGGGTCGAGGCGGAACTACGCTGCCGGGGCGCCGACGGGGAGGCGCTGCGGGCGGTGGTCGGC
>NZ_JBPQTK010000309.1:0-422 GCF_051386315.1 Micromonospora sp. URMC 107 | reverse complement strand
CCGCCGCCCGGCCGTCGGGACGCCGGCCGGGCGGCGACCCGGCGGGGTGCGGCGCGGCCGGGGCGTCGGAGTGCGGGGGCACCGGCTCACCCGGACGTGCTCCGGTCGGCGCGCCGGCGTGGGGCCGGGGGGGCGTGCCGGGCGGCGGCCCGACGTGGGGGCCGGCGGCCGTGCCGGGCTGCGGCCCGGTCCGGGGGTCGGCCTGCGGACCCGCCGGGAACCCGACCTGCGGACGCGTCGGAGGGGCAGCCTGCGGGCCGGCCGGCGCGCCCGCCGGAGGAATCGCCTGCGGCCCGGTCACGGTGCCGGCCGGCGGCCCCGTCGCCGGACCGGCCTGCGGAGCCGTCGCGGTGCCCGGGGCGGGGTGTGGCCGTCGGTCCGGGCCGTCGGGGCCGGGTTGCGGCCGCCCGGCCGCCGGGGGC
>NZ_JBPQTK010000308.1:0-423 GCF_051386315.1 Micromonospora sp. URMC 107 | reverse complement strand
CTGCTGGCCGTCGGCGTAGGTCCAGGTCACGGACCAGCCCCTGACGGCCCCGCCGCCGGCCGGGGCCTGCACGGCCGCCTACCGGATCACCGGGCAGTGGGGTGGAGGCTTCCAGGGTGAGGTGACGGTGACCGCCGGCGGCGGGGCCGTCAGGGGCTGGTCCGTGACCTGGACCTACGCCGACGGCCAGCAGGTCACGTCGGCCTGGAACGCGACCGTGACCACCAGCGGGACTCGGATCGTCGCCCGCAACGCGGCCCACAACGGGTCGCTGGCCCCCGGGGCGAGCACCACGTTCGGCTTCCTCGGCTCGTGGTCCGGCACCAACAGCACGCCGACGCCCACCTGTACGACCGTCGTCTGATCCGCACCGGAGCCCCGGCCGGGGCCGCGTCCCCATCCCTCCGGGGCGCGACCCCGGCC
>NZ_JBPQTK010000307.1:0-427 GCF_051386315.1 Micromonospora sp. URMC 107 | reverse complement strand
TCCAACATCGGCTCCATCAACCGCGAATGGAACGCGTGACTGACCGACAACTCCTTGACCCGCCACCCCCGCTCACGGGCGGCCGACACCACCGACGCGACGTCGCCTGCGGAGCCCGACACCACCACCGACGCCGGACCATTCACCGCCGCGACGTCCACCGCCGCACCCGACGCCTCGATGACCTCCCGCACGTCGACCTCGGCGGCACCCACCGCCGCCATCACCCCACCGGACGGCAACGCCTGCATCAACCTGCCACGAGCAGCCACCAACACACACGCATCCGCCAGGGACACCATCCCCGCCACATACGCCGCCGTCACCTCACCAATCGAATGACCCGCCAGGAAGTCCGCCCGCACACCCCACGACGACAGCAACTCCCACAACGCCACCTCGACCGCGAACAACCCCGCCTGCGCGA
>NZ_JBPQTK010000306.1:0-441 GCF_051386315.1 Micromonospora sp. URMC 107 | reverse complement strand
CGCCGGACCGGCCGGGCCCACCCCGACGCTGGTCCGGCTGGTCCGGCGCGGGGTGCCGCGCGTCCGGATGCTGGTCCGGCTGGTCCCGCGCGGGGTGCCGCGCGTCCGGACGCTGGTCCGGCTGGTCCCGCGCGGGGTGCCGCGCGTCCGGATGCTGGCCCGGCTGGTCCCGCGCGGGGTGCCGCGCGTCCCGATGCTGGCCCGGCTGGTCCCGCGCGGGGTGCCGCGCGTCCGGACGCTGGTACGGCTGGTCCCGCGCGGGGTGCCGCGCGTCCCGATGCTGGCCCGGCCGGTCCCGCGCGCTCCGTCGCGCCGCCACCCGGCGCCGCCGGGACGGCGTCCGCCGCCGTGCCGCCGCCCGCCCCGAGCCCGGGCGCGCCGCCCGGTCCGCGCCGCCCCGGGCCCGGCCCGTCCGGCCCCGATACCCCGCCGGGCCCGGGG
>NZ_JBPQTK010000305.1:0-460 GCF_051386315.1 Micromonospora sp. URMC 107 | reverse complement strand
GCGCGCCGGTCGGTCAGCGGGGCAGGGCCTGCTGGAGCTCCGCCCGCAGCGCCGGGGTGAGCATGTCCCCCGCCTGCTTGGCCAGCCGCGCCATCTCGTAGCCGACCACGCCGATGTCGGCGTCCGAGCCGGCCAGCGTGGCCAGGATGGACCCGTCGCGCACCTGCATGACCAGGAAGTAGCCGCGCCCCATCTCGACGACCGTCTGCTTGACGATGTCCCCGTCGAACATCTGCGCCGCGCCCGCGGTGATGCTCATCAGCCCCGAGGTCACCGCCGCGAGCTTGTCGGCGTGGTCGCGGGGCAGGTGGTCGGAGATCGCGACCAGCAGGCCGTCGGAGGAGACCACGATGGCGTGCACCACCCCCGGCACCCGCTCCGCGAACCCGCTGACCAGCCAGCTCAGGTCGCGGGCCTCCCGGCTCAACGTCGTCATCGCTGTCCCCCTTCGGTGCGTACG
>NZ_JBPQTK010000304.1:0-468 GCF_051386315.1 Micromonospora sp. URMC 107 | reverse complement strand
GTCTACGGCGGCGGGGTGACGGCGCCGCCGCCGTAGACCTCGAACTCGGAGAGCTGCGCCGCCGGCCAGCCCGTGTTGCCGGTGACCGTCAGCCGGACGAACCGGCGCTCGCCGGCCGGCAGGCTGATCGACACCGTGTTGCCGCCGGCCGGGTCGAAGGTGCGCCCGGCCGACCCGGCGAGGGTGGCCCACGACGAGCCGTCGGTCGAGCCGAGCACCGACAGGGTCTGGGTCCGGCGCTCCCAGCCGGCGGGCAGCTTCAGCACCACCCGGTCGACGGACCGCGCCGCGCCCAGGTCCACCGTCAGCGACTGCGGGAAGGCGTTGTTGGCGCTCTCCCAGTAGCTGGCCGCGTTGCCGTCCACCGCGTTCGCCGCGCCGTAGTTCTGGTTGGTGCTGAAGCTGCCCGCCGGCTGGGAGCGCCGGACCCAGACCCTGTCGGTGCTCGGCTCGACCGACGGCACGTCG
>NZ_JBPQTK010000303.1:0-506 GCF_051386315.1 Micromonospora sp. URMC 107 | reverse complement strand
CCCAGGCTGGGTGACGTCGTGCCCGCCCCGGAGCGGGTCACGCCGGTCCCGGGCGCCGACTTCGTGCTCGCCCCCGACGCGGCGATCCGGGTGGGCGCCGACGACGCCGCCCGCGCCGTCGCCGGGCAGCTCGCCGCCCTGCTCCGACCGGCCACCGGCTATCCGCTGCCGGTGACCGACGCCACCCGGCGGGAGCCGGCCGGCGGCATCACGCTGGCGCTGGTCGACTCCGACGACCTCGGCGCGGAGGGTTACCGGCTCGACGTGACGCCCGACGGGGTACGGATCGAGGCCGTCACCCCGGCCGGGCTCTTCTTCGGCGCGCAGACGGTGCGGCAGCTCCTGCCCGCCGCCATCGAGAGCCCGACGCCGGTCGCCGAGCGCTGGACGCTGCCCGGCGGGTCGATCACCGACCGGCCCCGGTTCCCCTACCGGGGGGCGATGCTCGACGTGGCCCGGCACTTCTTCGGCGTACCGGACGTGCTGCGGGTGATCGACCACCTGGC
>NZ_JBPQTK010000302.1:0-517 GCF_051386315.1 Micromonospora sp. URMC 107 | reverse complement strand
CGATTCCGCCCCCACGATGCCCCCGCTCACACCCCGAAACCGGACACCGGCCCCGATCGGGAACCCGATGACGCCCGCCCGCCCATGCCGGACCGGACACAGGTGACGCGACCGGACACCAGGCACCTCGGGTAGCGGGCACTCATGATCGTTTGACGCCCAGCCGGGCTCCGCGCTGCCCTCCGCCCGGGCCGACATCAACGGATCATGGACGCCGGCCTTGGACCGACCGGCCGTGATCAGGACGTCATGACCCCGCGGCGGCCCGGGAAACGTCCACGCCGCCCCGATCATCGGACACTACGGGCAGGCGGGCAGGCCGGCAGGCGGCGGCGCTGGGGGTGCGGGCAGGCAGGCGGCGCTACGAGTGCAGGCGGGCAGGACTGCGACGCAACGGATCCAGGCGGGCGGGCGGACGCTAGCGGTGCACCCAGGCATGGCCTGGGATGGAGAGTGAGCCGAGGACGGCGAGCAGACAGCGACGGGGTGTGGCCCGCCGTGCCCGGCGCAGGGATCA
>NZ_JBPQTK010000301.1:0-522 GCF_051386315.1 Micromonospora sp. URMC 107 | reverse complement strand
GTCAGGGGGCGGGGCGGAGTTCGGCGAAGTGGCAGGCCGAGGGGTGCGGGTCCGCCGCGCGGGGGACCGCGTGGGGTTCCTGTGTGGCGCAGACCTCCTGGGCCTTCCAGCAGCGGGTGCGGAAGTGGCAGCCGCTCGGCGGGTCGGCCGGGCTGGGCACGTCGCCGGTGAGCCGGATCATCGTGCGCTGGTCGCGGGCCTCCGGGTCCGGCACCGGCACGGCCGACAGCAGCGCCTGGGTGTACGGGTGGGTCGCCCGTTCGTAGATCTCGTCCTCGGTGCCGATCTCCACGATCTTGCCGAGGTACATCACCGCCACGCGATCCGAGATGTGCCGCACCACCGACAGGTCGTGGGCGATGAAGATGTACGACAGGCCGAACTCGTCCTGTAGCTGCTCCAGCAGGTTGATCACCTGCGCCTGGATCGACACGTCCAGGGCGCTGACCGGCTCGTCGCAGACGATGATCTCGGGCCGCAGGGCGAGCGCGCGGGCGATGCCGATGCGCTGCCGCTGACCGC
>NZ_JBPQTK010000300.1:0-545 GCF_051386315.1 Micromonospora sp. URMC 107 | reverse complement strand
GGCATCGTGGGGGCGGAATCGCGGCCGGGGCGGGGTCGTTACACCCTGCGTACGACCGAGCAAGACCGCACCACCCCACGGGTGGTGGGGCCCCGGAATGATGGCGGGCCGGCGGTCGTTACACATGGTCCGGCCGACGTGAGAGGGCGACCCCCGCCCCCACGAACAGCCCGGTCCCCCGGCCGACACGGCCGACCTGATCTTCCCTTCGGCGAGACGCCGGAGAACTCCCCTTGAGCTTCTTGAGCGCCGGACGGTGCTTGCACCCACACAGCCGGATTCCCCCTTCGGTGTGGGTGCCGACCCCCGAATGGAGCACCTGTGATGAACACGATTCTGCGTAAGAGCGTTCTTGGTGTTGCTGGTCTGGCGTTCGCCGGTGGTGTGTTCGCCGGTCCCGCGACCGCCCACGCGACCCCGTCCGTGGAGTCGACGCCGGTGGCGGTGGCGGTGCAGGCCGACAAGCCGGACAAGGCGAAGCTGGTGCCGCATGGTGTGCAGGGTGCGCAGTCGCGCATCGAACTCTCCGACGAGCAGGTCGGCAA
>NZ_JBPQTK010000299.1:0-550 GCF_051386315.1 Micromonospora sp. URMC 107 | reverse complement strand
ACCTCGTACCCCACAGCATCATCGCCCTGCCCCACCTCCCCCTCACCCGCAACGGCAAGATCGACCGCAACGCCCTCCCCGCACCGGACCTCACCGCGCGCGGCGAAGCGCCCCGCGACGACCTGGAGCGGCGGGTGGCGCAGGTGTGGGCAGACGTGATCGGTCGGCGGCCCGGCCGCGACGACAACTTCTTCGCCTTCGGCGGGCACTCCATGCAGGCCACCATGATCGCCGCCCGGCTGCGCGAGCATTTCGACGTGCCGGTCTCGGCGGCGATCGTGTTCGAGGCGCAGACCGTGGCCGCGATGGCCGACCAGCTACGGGCCGAGACGCCGCCGGCCGCCCCGCCGGCCTTCGCGGGACCGCGCGAGCCGCAGGGGCGGGCTCCCGGATCGGCCGGGGACGCCGTCGCCCGATCGGTCGGTAAGGCCGCTCCGGGGTCGTCGCCGGGTCGGGTGTTGTCGTTCGCGCAACAACGCCTGTGGTTCCTGCACACCCTCGACCCGAAATCCACCGCCTACAACACCCAGACCGCCTGGCACATCGACGG
>NZ_JBPQTK010000298.1:0-557 GCF_051386315.1 Micromonospora sp. URMC 107 | reverse complement strand
CTGTTGTTCTCGGGTCAGGGTGCGCAGCGCGCCGGCATGGGCCGGGAGTTGTACGGGACGTTCCCGGTGTTCGCCGCCGCGCTGGACGAGGTGTGCGCGCACCTCGACGCGCTGCTGCCGCGTCCGCTGCGGGAGGTGCTGTTCGCCGAGGCGGGCAGTGCCGAAGCGGGGCTGCTGGATCAGACGGTGTTCACGCAGGCCGGGTTGTTCGCGGTCGAGGTGGCGTTGTTCCGCCTCGTCGAGTCGTTCGGGATCGTGCCGGACATGGTGGCCGGTCACTCGATTGGTGAGGTCACGGCCGCGCACGTCGCGGGGGTGCTGTCCCTGGCGGACGCGTGTCAGCTCGTCGCGGCGCGTGGTCGGTTGATGCAGGCGTTGCCGGCCGGTGGCGGGATGCTGGCGGTGGCCGCCGCCGAGACCACGGTGGCGGAGTCGATCGCTGGGCTGACCGACCGCGTCGGGATCGCGGCGGTCAACGGCCCCGCCGCCGTGGTGGTGTCCGGTGCCGTGGAGGTGCTGGACGAGGTGGAGCGGGTCTGGCGGGAGCGGGGTGTCCG
>NZ_JBPQTK010000297.1:0-565 GCF_051386315.1 Micromonospora sp. URMC 107 | reverse complement strand
GCGGCAGCGCGGCCACGTCGGCCACCTCGCCGCTGAACCCGAGGCTCTGCAAGGGCAAGGGCATCACGGTGCGCTACCGGGTGGCGTTCGCGGCGGAGGTGCCGGGCGGCCGGCTGACCGTGAGCGGCGTGGCCAGCGACGCGCTCGGGCGGGCCCTGGGCCGGGGCGCGGTGGCGTCCCGGGTGGTCGGTGACCGGGCGACGCCCTCGCCGACGCCGAAGCCCTCGAAGAAGCCGTCGCCCACCCCCAGCGCGGCCGCCACCGAGGTGCGGGCCGCCGGGGCGGACCCGAGCCTGGCCGCCGCCGGCCAGGGCGCCGGCGCCGTCAGCAACACCGCCGCCGAGGAGTCCTCCGGCGGCTCCGTGATCATGTTCTTCGGCATCGCCATGGTCGCGGTGGGGATCCTGCTCATCGTCCTGCTGTTCCGCCGCTCGCGGGCGGACAAGGAACCGGCCGGCGACCCGGGCCACGTCCCGCTGCCCCGCAACCCCGGCGGCACCACCTACCGCTCCGGGCAGGGCCCGGCCGCCGCCCCCGGCCCACCCGGCCAGGTGTACGGGCAGCA
>NZ_JBPQTK010000296.1:0-571 GCF_051386315.1 Micromonospora sp. URMC 107 | reverse complement strand
AACCCGGAAGCTAAGCCCTCCAGCGCCGATGGTACTGCACTCGGGAGGGTGTGGGAGAGTAGGACACCGCCGGACAACTTTTCCAGTCGAGGGGCGCCCCATCCGGGTCGCCCCTCGACTGCGTTAGCGTCGTGGGTGACGCAATGAGGAAGGATGTACCTGTGAGTTCAGGATCGCAGGGCGGAGATCGTCCCCGTCGCTACGAAGACCGTTCGGGTGGGCGCGAGGGCGCGCCGCGCCGCGACGACCGGCCCCCGTACCGGGAGGACCGGGGCGGTCAGCGCGGCGGGTATGCCGGCGGCGACCGTCGTGACGGCGACTCCCGCGGTGGCGCCCCCCGCGAGGGAGGCTTCCGGTCCGGTCCGCGTGACGGCGACTCCCGCGGCGGTGCCCCTCGCCGCGACGCCGGCGACCGCCAGGGCGGCTTCCGTGGCGGCGACCGCCGCGAAGGCGGCTTCCGTCGGGACGGTGACGAGCGCTCCGGCGGCTACCGCGGTGGCGACCGTCGTGAGGGTGGCGACCGTCCGGGTGGCTTCCGCGGTGGTGACCGCGAGGGTGGTTTCCGTGGCGG
>NZ_JBPQTK010000295.1:0-571 GCF_051386315.1 Micromonospora sp. URMC 107 | reverse complement strand
CCAACGACCACGACACATCCACCGACGACAGACCCGAACGATCACGCACGAACGACGCCAACCGCGCCGCCTGACCCACCAGACCCCGCTCCGAACGCCCCGACACCACCCACGGCACCGGTACGGACACCGCGCCCGTCGGCCCGATGCCATCGGCCTCGCCGCGTGCCTTCGCAGCCGACGCGGCCACGGGCTCCACCGCCTCGCCCACCGGCGCGACCGCCGACTCCGGCTGCTCAATGATCACGTGCGCGTTCGTGCCGGAGATGCCGAACGACGACACACCCGCCCGACGCGGACGACCCACCCCCGGCCACGCCCGAGACTCCGTCACCAACTCCACCGCACCCGACGACCAGTCCACATGCGACGACGGCGCATCCACGTGCAACGTCGCCGGGACCACGCCCGCCCGCATCGCCAAGATCATCTTGATGACGCCCGCCACCCCGGCAGCCGCCTGCGTGTGACCGATGTTCGACTTCACCGACCCCAACAACAACGGCACATCCCGACCCTGCCCATACGTCGCCAACAACGCCTGCGCCTCGATCGGATCACCCAACGTCGT
>NZ_JBPQTK010000294.1:0-590 GCF_051386315.1 Micromonospora sp. URMC 107 | reverse complement strand
CCGGCCGGGGCCTCCGGCTCGCCCGGTTCGTGACCGAGCTGACCGCGCCCGCGGTGCTGGTCTCGGCGCTGACGCTGGCGGTCGGCTGGCACAGCGCCCAGGGCGCGCACGGCCTGGCCTGGGGGCTGCTGGCCACGCTCTTCGTCAGCGGGATCCCGTTCGCGTACATCCTCGGCGGGGTGCGGCGGGGCCGGCTGACCGACCATCACGTGGGGGTACGCGAGCAGCGTCGGGTCCCGCTGCTGTTCGGGCTCTGCTCGGTCGCCGCCGGGCTGTCCCTGCTGGCGGTGCTCGGCGCGCCGCGCCCGGTGCTGGCCCTGGCCGCGGCCGGGCTCGTCGGCCTGGTGGTCGCCGTGACGGTGAGCCACTGGTGGAAGATGTCGATCCACTCGGCGGTGGCCGCCGGGTCGGTGGTCGTGCTGGTGCTCACGTTCGGGGCCGGGTTGCTGGCGGCGGCGCCGCTGCTCGTACTGGTCGGCTGGTCCCGGGTCCGCCTACGCGATCACACGGTGCCCCAGGTGGTCGCGGGGCTCGCCCTCGGCGCCCTGGTCGCCTGGATCGAGGCCAACCGCCACCGCCTGACCGACGAC
>NZ_JBPQTK010000293.1:0-602 GCF_051386315.1 Micromonospora sp. URMC 107 | reverse complement strand
ACCTGGTGGATCGAGGGTGAGCTGGACCTGCGCGCGCTGATGGCGGCACTCGGCGACGTGCACCGCCGACACGAGGCCCTGCACGCCCGCTACCGCCGCGTCGACCCCCCGGTCGCGCTCGTCCCACCCAACCCGGGCATGCCGCAACTGCGGCTACTCACCGACGCCACCAGCGAACAGGAGGCCCTCGACCAACTCGCCGAGGCCGTGCAGCAGCCCCTCGACTACACCCAGGGCCGCAACTGGCGCGCCGCCCTGATCCGCGACAAGTCCACCGGACGCGTCCTCTTCGGCATCGGCATCCACCACATCGCCTTCGACGGCTGGTCCCACGCGCTGCTCGTCCGCGACCTCAGCCACGCCTACGCCGCCCGGCTGTCCGGAACAGCCCCCGTGTGGGCCCGACCCGCCCCGACCCTGCGCCAGTCCTACGACGAGTACACCCGACTACGCGACGCCGCCGACCTCGAAACCCAACGCGCCTACTGGCGCGAACAACTGCGCGGCCTGCCCCGCCAGGGCCAAGGCCCGGCCACCGCCCCGCTGGAGCAGGCACTGGCCTGGGGACCCAAGGCCGGACACATCGTCACCGTCACCCCCGA
>NZ_JBPQTK010000292.1:0-636 GCF_051386315.1 Micromonospora sp. URMC 107 | reverse complement strand
GGCTACCGCGACAACGGCAACACCGTGACGATCGCCGACTCGGCCGACCCGACCCAGGCCTCCTACCGGATGAGCGTGGACAACCTCGCCGACTGGATCGCCACCCGCGGCTACACCGCCTGACCCCACCACGAGAACGCCTTACCGAACGACGACAAGGCCCGCCCGCCCGGGCAAGGCGCGGCCTTCGCGCCCAGGCGCTCACCCGGCTCAGGGCCGGCGGTTGCGCTCCTGGCTGAGTCGCTCGTCGAGCCGGCCCAGTTCGTAGATGGCGTTCAGGTTCGTCGGCAGGTGGGTCACGTTGTCGATCAGGGGTTCCTCGTCCGGTTCGGGCGTGGGGGGCGACGGGGCCGGCGGGCTCGACGGGCTCGACGGGCCGGGCGAGCCGGTAGCCGCGACGGCGGGCCGACGCCGCCGGTGCAGGACGAACAGCACCGGCACCGCCAGGGCGCCCAGCACCAGGCCGTGGACCAGCCACCGGTCCGCTCCCCTGTCGTCGTCCTCCCCCGGAGGGGCCGCGACCGTCGAGGGAGCGTCGGATGCGGCGCCCCGCCCGTTCGGGGCCGGCGCCCCCCGTTCGGCCGGGCGTCCGGCCGTCCGGTCGCGGGCGGCCGGGGCCGCGGTCCCGGCCACGGA
>NZ_JBPQTK010000291.1:0-653 GCF_051386315.1 Micromonospora sp. URMC 107 | reverse complement strand
TGCGGCTCGGAGAGGCACATGGTGCCGAAGAAGCGCCCCTGCACCATCGGCCGGACCCAGGTGTCGACCTGCTCGGGGCTGCCGTGCGCCAGCAGCAGGTTGGCGTTGCCGAGGGTCAGCAGCGGGTACGCCGAGGTGCCGACGTTGGCCGCCTGGAGCCAGGCGAAGCAGGCGGCCCCCACGACGTGCGGCAGCTGCATGCCGCCGACCGACGCGTCCATGCCGGCGCCCAGCAGCCCGGTCTCGGCGAAGGCGTCGAGGGCCTGCTTGATCTGCGGGATGGTGTGCACCCGGCGGCCGTCGAAGGTGGGCTCGGCGAGGTCGGCGGCCCGGTTGTGCGGGGCGAACCGCTCGGTGGCCACCCGTTCGGCGAGTTCCAGCACGGCGTCGAAGGTCTCCCGGGAGTGCTCGGCGTAGCGCTGCCGCTCGGTCAGCCGGGTCACCTCCAGCCAGTCGTGCAGCAGGAAGCGCAGGTCGCGACGGGAGAGCAGGGTGGACGGCACGGGTCTCCTTCCGTCGACGGGCGGGCCGTCGGCCGCGGCGCGGCCCGGCGATGCCCTCGCGCAGGTCATCCTGACTGATCCGGCCGACCGGCGCACCACCCGCCACGTGCGGCGGGGGCGACCCGTCGCCCCGGCGCGACACCGGCCGCC
>NZ_JBPQTK010000290.1:0-660 GCF_051386315.1 Micromonospora sp. URMC 107 | reverse complement strand
CCCCCTCGCCGTCGACATCCACCCCCACCACACCTTCCGCCAACTCCTGCACCACTCCCGCACCGTCCTCATGCACGCCGTCACCCACCAGGACATCCCCTTCGACAAACTCGTCGAAGGCACCCGACCCACCCCCGACCGCCACACCCCACCCCTCATCCAAACCGTCTTCACGACCATGGACGGCACCGATGCGGCACCGCTGCACACCGCCACGATGCGGCCGCTGCCGATCGACGAGGGGGTCGCGAAGTTCGACCTGGCCGTCCAGGTGCAGGTGGAGCCGGACGTGGTCCGGGTGTTCTTCGACTACGCCTGCGACCTGTACGAGCCCGCGACGATGGCGGAGCTGGCCGACAGCTACCGGGCCCTGGTGGCGGCCGTGCTGGCCGAGCCGGACCGGCCGCTGTCCACCGTGGTCGCGGTCACGGACGCGCAGCGGGAACGACTCGCCGACGCGTTGACCGCCAGCCCGGTCGCGGTCCCGCCCGGTGACCTGGGGTGTGTGCCGCGGCTGGTGGCCGACGCGGCGGCGCGGCATCCGGACGTGACGGCGATCGTCGACGGGGCGGGGGCGCTGACGTACCGGGAACTCGACGAGTGGTCCAACCACCTCGCCCACCAACTCCTACGCCACGGCGCCCGACCCGACCACCCCGT
>NZ_JBPQTK010000289.1:0-735 GCF_051386315.1 Micromonospora sp. URMC 107 | reverse complement strand
GACGAGTTCGGGGCGCCGATCGCCGGGGTGGGGCTGACCCTGCTGGTCACCGACCTGCCCCGCTCGCTGGACTTCTACCGCGACCTGGGCTTCACCGAGGTCGACCGGGGATCCGGCAACGCGGTCCTCGCCTCCGGGACGACCCGCCTGGTGCTGCGGGAGGTGACCGAGGCGGCGCCGATCAGCCGCCGGCTGGTGCACGTCAACCTCGAGGTCGACGACATCGACTCCGCGTACGAGCGGCTGCGCGGGACGGGCGTGCGGTTCACGTACGCCCCCCGGGTGGTCAACCGGGGCACGAAGCTGGAGGTGTGGGCGGCGGCGTTCCGCGACCCGGACGGCCACGGCATCGCCCTCACCCAGTGGCGGGAACGCGCCGAGGCCTGACCCGTCAGCTCAGGATGACCCGGCGCACGTGCAGGGCGTAGCCCCACACCAGGGCGAAGACGACGCCCAGCACCAGCAGCGACCAGTGCAGCAGGCCGGCCAGCATCAGCAGCCCCTGCAGGGCGGTGCCGGCGTGCCAGGCCCACGGCCGGCGCATCATGCCGGCCAGCAGCACCGCCGCCACGGCCAGCGCCACGACCGCCCCGATCGCCGCGCCGCCCAGGTCGCCGCCGACCACCCGGATCGGCTGGATGGCCAGCACCAGCACCAGCGCCTCCAGGCTGAGCGTGCCGGCGCCGAGGCCACGGACCGCCCGCTCCGGGTTGCGCAGCCCGGAGCGGCGCGGCG
>NZ_JBPQTK010000288.1:0-740 GCF_051386315.1 Micromonospora sp. URMC 107 | reverse complement strand
CGCGAAGCAGCCGGTCAAGAACGCCGACCTGTGGCAGCGGCTGGAAGGCGCGTGCGCGCAGCACGAGGTCACCTGGCTGTGGGTGAAGGGGCACAACGGCCACCCGGAGAACGAGCGCGCCGACGCGCTGGCCAACCGGGGCATGATCGAGGCCCGCGCGTCGGTGGTGCCCGCCGGCCGCTGACCTGACCGGCGGGCGAGCGGCGATCAGGTCACTCGGTGCGGCTCGGGTCGGTGGTGCCGGAGACGGCGTCCACGTCGTAGCCGGCGCGGCTGACCTCCCGGGCGGACCGCCGGTCCTCGGCCGGCAGGTCGGCGAAGTCGTCGCCGGTGTCGTCGGTGCTGTGCAGGGACTCGCCCGGCGGACGCAGCGACGCCTGCATGGCGGTGGCGCCGTCCGGCTCGTCGGTGGCGGCCCGGTCGGTACGGTTCTGTTCGGTCATGCCGCACTCCTGCCCCGGTGGCCTGCCGGCAAACGTGCGTGGCGGGCTCAGCGCGCCGCGTCCGGGTGGCCCGGCATACCGGATCCGCCGCTGGAACTGCCCGACGCGCCACCCGCCACGCCCGACCCGTCGTCCTCGGTGACGATGTCGGGCTTCTCCGTCGTGTCGTCCGGCGCGGGGACGTCGGTGTCCGCCTCGACCTGGACCAGCCGTGCCTGGCCGGCCTCGTCCTCGGCGTGTGCCGGGTCGACCGGCAGCTCACCGTCGCGCGCCCGATACCCCACCGCTGCCTCCCGT
>NZ_JBPQTK010000287.1:0-743 GCF_051386315.1 Micromonospora sp. URMC 107 | reverse complement strand
GTGGATGTCGCCCCGGCGGCACCCCGGGTCGACATCCACCCCGAGCAGCTGGCGTACGTCATCCACACCTCCGGCTCCACCGGCACCCCCAAGGGCGTGATGGTCGCCCACCACGCGCTGGCCAACCTCGTCCGGTGGCACCTCGACACCTATCCCACCGGTCCCGGCGAGCACCACGGCCAGATCGCCAGCCTCGGCTTCGACGCCGCGGTCTGGGAGATCTGGCCCGCGCTGGTCAGCGGCGCCACCCTGCACGTCGCCGACCCCGCCGACCGCCTCGACCCCGCCGCGCTGCACGACTGGATGCAGCGGCAGGGCCTCACCGTGGCCTTCGTCCCCACCCCGATCGCCGAGGCCGTCCTGCGGCTGCCCACGCCGGCGACCACCTCGCTGCGCACGCTGCTCACGGGTGGGGACGCCCTGACCACCCGGCCCTCGGCGCCCACCCCCTACGCGCTGGTCAACCACTACGGGCCCACCGAGGCCGCGGTCGTCGCCACCGCCGGAGCGGTGCGCCCCGACGGAGTCCACCGGCCGGACCTCGGCACCCCCATCGCCGGCGCCCGCGTCCACCTCCTCGACGCCGAGCTGCGACTGGTGCCACCCGGCGCGCCCGGCGAGCTCTGCATCGCCGGAGAAGGGCTCGCCCGGGGATACCTCGGCCGTCCCGGGCAGACGGCGGAGCGGTTCCTGCCCGACCCGTACGGGCCACCCGGCAGCCGCCTCTACCGCACCGGCGACCT
>NZ_JBPQTK010000286.1:0-770 GCF_051386315.1 Micromonospora sp. URMC 107 | reverse complement strand
CCCGTCACCCGATGCAACGCCGCCGTGAACCCCGCCACCAACACCATGAACAACGTCGCACCCTCACGACCCGCCAACCCCACCAACCGCGACGCCAACCCCACCGGCACCACAAACCGCCGCGTCACCCCCCGACCACTCAACACCGCCGGCCGCACCCGATCACCCGGCAGATCCACCAACGACACACCCACCAACCGCGACCGCCAATACCCCACCAACCGCTGCACCACATCCCCCACCAACCACCCCCGCTGCCACACCGCAAAATCCCCGTACTGCACCACCAACCCCGCCAACGGCGACCCACCACCCGAACGAAACGCCCCGTACAACGCCACCACCTCACGCGCCAAAACCCCAGACGACCACCCATCCGACACAATGTGATGAACCGTCAACAACAACACATGATCATCAACACCCAACCGCACCAACAAACCCCGCACCAACGGACCCCGCGCCAAATCCATCGGCTCACACGCCTCCCGCGCCGACACCACCCCCGCCGCACCCACCACATCCACCTCCCCCGACACATCCACCACCGGCAACACAAAACCCCCCACCGGCGCCACCCGCACCACCAACCGCCCACCCACCACCACAAACCGCGACCTCAACACCTCATGCCGCGCCACCACCTCACCCAACGCCCGCTCCAACGACCCCACACACAACCCACCCCGAAACCGCAACGCATGCGGAATGTTGTAAGCCGCCGACCCACCCAACTGATCCACCAACCACAACCGCTCCTGCGCGAACGA
>NZ_JBPQTK010000285.1:0-780 GCF_051386315.1 Micromonospora sp. URMC 107 | reverse complement strand
GCCCCCGGCTGCCGGCCGGCCGGGCCCGGGCGGATCCGGCCGGCGGGCGCCCCGGCGGATCCGGCCGGCGGGCGCCCCGGCGGATCCGGCCGGCGGGCGCCCCGGCGGGCGCTCAGCGGGCGGCCGGCGAGGCCGCCATGTGCATCCGGCCGAGCAGCTGACGGGCCTGCTCGGCGAACTGCGCGTCGATGATCACCGCGTACTGGCCCGCGCGCAGCGAGCTGGCCGAGGTGAAGTCGCGCCGCCCGCCGGTCATCGCGTGCGCGACCGCGCCGAACACCGCTCCCCAGATCGCGCCGACGAGCAGCCCGACCAGGATCACCGCGATCCAGTTGCCGGCGGTGAAGATGCCGAACAGCAGCCCGATGAAGAGTCCGAACCAGGCACCCGTGCCGGCGCCCGCCAGGGCCGCCCGCCCGGTCGTCATCCGCCCGAGCACGGTCTCCACCAGCGTGAGGTTCGTGCCGACGATGGCGCTGTGTTCGACCGGGAACCGGTTGTCGGCCAGGTGGTCGACGACCCGCTGGGCGGACGGATAGTCCGGGTACGACCCGATCGTCACGGTGGGCGGACCGGTTTCCGGGCCGTGCCCGTCGTGGCCGGGGGCGGTCGGCCGGCCGGCGGGACCGGACGGCAGGGTGTCGCCGCCCGGCATCCCGGGCCGCCATGCCGAGGTGGGACTCGACGGTGTGGTCATGAGTTCCTCCTTCGTCGACCGCCCGCGTTCCCGCCGCCGTCGCGGCGTAACGCGCCCCGCATGCGAACACCCCTCCCTCCCCC
>NZ_JBPQTK010000284.1:0-794 GCF_051386315.1 Micromonospora sp. URMC 107 | reverse complement strand
CGCCTTGGCCGCCGCGTAGGCCGCCTCGGTGGGCAGCGCGTTGACCGGCCCGGCGGTGGCCGCCAGGTTGACGATCCGGCCCCAGCCCCGCTCCGCCATGCCGCCGATGAAGGCGCGGCTGCACAGGAACGCCGTGGTGAGGTTGCGGTCGATCTCGCCGCGCCACTCGTCGTAGCTGAGCTGGGCGACCGGGCGCAGCACCTCGGGGCTGGCCCGGCTGGCCAGGCCGGCGTTGTTGACCAGCACCTCCACGTCCCCGAGCTGCTCGGCGACCGCGTCGGCGAGCGCGCCCACCTCCGACTCGTCGGTGAGGTCGGCGACGAAGCCGGTCACGCCCAGCTCACTGGCCCGTTCGTGGATGCGTCGGGTGGTGGAGACGATGGCCACCCGGGCGCCGAGGTCGGTCAGCCGGCGGGCCGTCGCGTACCCGATGCCGTCGGGGCTGCCCGCCCCGGTGACCAGGGCGACCTTCCCGTCGAGCCGCATGGTCACCGGGTCCGGCAGCGGCGCGGGCTCGTCGGTGCCGGCGGTGCCCGGTGGGGCGGCGGCGCGGGTGCGCCGGGCCACGCCGGGGCGGCTCGCGTCCCGTCTCGGTCGGCTGCCGGAGCGGTCCGCGGCTCGCGCGTCAATCACCATGCCAGGATCCTGCCCGCTTCCCCGGGCGCGGGCAACGCGGCACACCCGGTGGCGGCGCCCCGGGCTCTGGGCAGGGCTGACTACCCTGACGGGCGCACCCCGACCCTACGGAGCAGACGAATGACATATCCCCCGCCCTCCGGCGGCTGGAACGACCC
>NZ_JBPQTK010000283.1:0-840 GCF_051386315.1 Micromonospora sp. URMC 107 | reverse complement strand
ATGGTGCGGTGCGGCGGGTTCCGGCAGTGCGGCGCGACCAGTCGGAGGTCGCCGCGCTGACCTCGGCGCTGGGGCAGCTGTGGGTGGCGGGTGTGCCGGTCGACTGGGCGGCGTACCTCGGTCAGGCCGGCGCCCGGCCGCACGTGGTGGACCTGCCCACGTACGCCTTCGACCACACCTGGTACTGGCCCGAGGCGCTGCCCACGGCCCGCCGGAACGCGCACGACGATGCCCTCGACGGGCGGTTCTGGGCGGCCGTGGAGTCCGGCGACCCCGACCTGGTCGGCGGTGAGCTGGGCGTCGGCGCGGACGAACCGTTCAGCGCGGTCCTGCCGAAGCTCGCGCAGTGGCGGCGCGCCGCCCAGCAGCGGTCGACTGTGGACTCCTGGCGGTACCGGGTGGTGTGGCGACACCAGGCCGTGACCGGCAACGAGAGCCTGACTGGCTCCTGGTTGGTGCTCATGCTTCCCGGTCAGGAGGACCACCCGGTGCTGGCTGGCCTGGCGGAGCGGGGCGCCGAGGTGGTCCCGGTGGTGCTGGACGTGCTGGACCGGGACCAGATCGCGCGTCGACTGACCGACGCGTCGGAGACCGGCAAGCCGGTCGCCGGGCTGGTCTCGCTGATGTCGCTGGCCGGTGCGGGCGTGGTCGAGGCGCTGGCGGTGGCGCAGGCGCTGGCCGTCACGGAGATCGAGGGGCGGCTCTGGTGGCTGACCAGTGGCGCGGTCTCCGTGGACGACTCGGAAACCCTGAGCGATCTGAGCGCGGGTGCTGCGGTGTGGGGTTTGGGTCGGGTGGTGGGTTTGGAGTTGCCGTTGCGGTGGGGTGGGTTGGTGGATT
>NZ_JBPQTK010000282.1:0-911 GCF_051386315.1 Micromonospora sp. URMC 107 | reverse complement strand
CATGCCGAAGGCGCCCAGCACCTCGTCGAACTGCTCGACGGTGCGGCCGAGCTTACGGCGTTCGCCCTCGGCCACGCCCCGGCCGAAGGTGCGCAGCAGCCGCTCGGTGAGCGAGTCGCCGAGGGACCGCCGGGCGAAGGTGACGCCGAGGTAGGTCTGCCCCTCGGCGTGGTTGACCGAGAGCAGGTGCCGCTGCGCGGCCACCAGGTGGTCGCCCCAGCCGGCGGTGCCGGGCACGTCGGGCAGCGGGGCGTGGGTGTGCGCGTCGATGGTGCGGGCCCACTCGTCGGCCGGGAAGGGCCGGGTGGTGCGCCGCAGGTGCAGCCGGAAGCCGGCCAGCCCGGCGTACTGCTCGGAGATCGCCGAGAGCAGCGCCTCCCGTTCGGCGTCCGGCCGGAACGCCCAGCGCACCTCCGGCAGCCAGTACCAGGCGGTGACGGTGTTGGGGGTGAAGGTGAGGTGGCCGGCGATCTCGGTGATGGCCAGCTCGACCGCCGGGTCCCGGTCCCCGAACTTGATCTTCGGTGCCTTGACCCGGACGGGCTTCGTGGGCCGGTCGCGCCGGCTGGCCGAGCGTTGCCGCGGCGGCGTCACCTCCCGGCCGGCCCGCTCCGACCGGCGCTCCCCGCTGCGGCGGGACGCCGGCTCGGCCGCCGGGTCCGGCGCGGGCGGGTCGAGCGGTGCCGGCTGGAGAGGGGCCGGGTGGGACGACGGCGGTGCCGCCGCGGCGGGCGGCGCGTCCTCCGCCGGCGGGCGGAGCGTGGGCAGCCGGTCCCCGTGCTGGTGCGGCACCCGGGACCTGACCGGCCGGGCGGGCGGCTCGTAGGCGGCGGCCGGGAGCTGGTCGACGGCCGGCGCCACGCCGGAAGGCGGCCGATGGGCCGCGTCGCCGGGGTGGACCGCCTCGACCT
>NZ_JBPQTK010000281.1:0-1002 GCF_051386315.1 Micromonospora sp. URMC 107 | reverse complement strand
GGGGGTGCCGGGTGGCACGCCGTCACCGGGCGCCGCCGGGCGGCCCGGCGGCGCCGTGGGCGCCGCCCGGGTCAGCGTCCCGCCCCCCGGCACCCACCAGCCGCCGGCCGGGCCGCCGACCGGCGAGCTGCGCGGCGCCCCGACCGACGGGCGCGACCCCCGGTCCGGCCGGCTGCGGCGCGGTCCGGCCGACGCCGGCGTGCCCGAACCGGCGGACGGCACCGGCGCCGTGCCGACGGCCGCCCCGCCGGTGCCGGACGGCGACGGGACCGACCGGGGCCGACGCGCTGGCGCGCCGACCGGCCGACGCCGCGCCGCCGAGGAGGACGTGCCGCCGGTGCCCCGCTCGGGCAACGCCCCGCCGGTGCCCGGTGCGCCCGCCGCGCCTCCCGGCGTCGGGGTGCAGCCGCCCCACGGCCCCGCCCCGCGTGGCCGGCGTGCCGCGCCGGACGACGTCGAGGTCGCGGGCCGGGGCCGGCGCGCGGCCACCGACGACGAGACCCCCGGTCGGGCCGGCCGCGCCACGGACGGCGTTCAGCCGCCCGCGCACCGGGCGGACGACGCTGTGGTCCCGCCCCCGGGCCGCCCGGCCGTCCCCGACGAGGCCGAGAACCCGTCTCCCGCGGCGCGTCCGGTCGACGGGGAGGCGGGGCGGCGACGCCAGCCCGGTGATTCCCGAACCGGCCGACCGGAGCGCCCGGCCGACTGGCTGCGGCAGGCCGGCCGCGCCCACCACACCGATCCCGCCCTGCCGACGATCAAGCGGTCGGTGCCGCCGCCCGTCGCGGGCGGCGCGTCGCCGGCACCGCCCGAGCCGGACCAGCGCGGCGCCGAGACCGGCAACGCCCCCGTGGGCCGCGCACGGCCGGGCGCGCAGCCGCCACGACCCGCCGACGCCACCGAGCCCGGCCGGCCGGTGGGCCGGGTCCGACCCGGCGCCGAGCCACCCCGGCCCGCCGACCCGTCCCCTCCCGGGCCGCCGCCGGCCCGGGAGGGGACGGG
>NZ_JBPQTK010000280.1:0-1139 GCF_051386315.1 Micromonospora sp. URMC 107 | reverse complement strand
GGGTGAGGGCCGCCTCGTGCGATCCGGGGGGTGCCGGTGGCTCGGGCTGGGTGGGGATCGCTGCCTTCGGCGCGGCCGATGCTGGTGGCGCGGCGGGTGCCGGTGGCGCTGCGGAAGCCGGTGGCTCGACGAGTGCCGGTGGCGCGACTGGTGCCGGTGGCTCGGCGGGCCAGGGGATCTCCGGCGAGCGGTGGAAGGCGATGCCGGCCGCGGCCCAGCGCGGGCCGTGCCCGGCCAGTCGATCGCGGAACCCGGACCAGTCGTGCGTCACGCGGGGCGACCAGCCCAGCTCGGCGATCGCGGGCAGGCGCGGGAAGAGCATGAACTCGACCTCGGCCAGGCAGGTGACCGACTCGGTCCACAGGGGCGCCTCCACCCCGAGCACCGCGTCGGCCGGCACGCCGGTCACGTGGGCGCCGGGATCCCAGTCGTACGACCGCCGCACGTCGATCAGGCCCGCCCAGTCGTGCCCGATGGGGGTGTCCAAGGCGTACTTCATGTCGAGGTAGGCGTGGTTGCCGGGGGAGAGGATGAGCCGCGCTCCCCGCTGGACGGCGTCCGCCGTGACCGGATCCCCGACCTCGGTGCCCCACCACTGGAGCACCCGCCCCTCGGCGTGCGCCGCGGGCGCGATCTGGTGCCAGCCCACCACCGTCCTGCCGGTCCCGGCGACGATCCGCTGGGTCCGCTCGACGAAGGCCGCGTACGCGTCGGGGCGCACCTTGAACGCCTCGTCGCCCCCGATGTGCAGCCACGGCCCGGGGGTGAGCGTCGCGATCTCGCCCAGCACGTCGGCGACGAACTCGTACGTCCGCTCGCTGTCGGGGTCGACGTAGCTGAAGCCGACCTCGGTGCCGGTGTACGGCGGCGGCGCGACGCCGTCCGGGGCCAGTTCGCCGTACGCGATCAGCGCCGCGTGGGTGTGCCCCGGCAGGTCGATCTCCGGCACCACGGTGACGTGCCGCTCGGCGGCGTAGGCCACGATCCGCCGGTAGTCGTCGTGGCTGTAGTGCCCGCCCGGACCGTCGCCCACCTCGCCCGCCCCGCCGACCTCGGCCAGCCGGGGCCAGGAGTCGACCGCGATCCGCCACCCCTGGTCGTCGGTGAGGTGCAGGTGCAGGTGGTTGAGCTTGTAGCGG
>NZ_JBPQTK010000279.1:0-1214 GCF_051386315.1 Micromonospora sp. URMC 107 | reverse complement strand
TCGCCGACCTGGTGGCCGGGCGGGGGCGCGTTGACCGGCACCACCGCGAGCCGGGCCCGCCCCTGCGCCAGGGCGGCGAGGTCGGCGGCGGGCAGCGCCCGGAGCAGCCCGGCCACCAGGTCGGCGACGTCGCGGGCCGGGTCGGTCACGCCACGGTCCGCTCGGGCTGGAGGTGGTCGAGGAACTCGGTGGCGAGCTGGCGCAGCTCGTCGCGGACCGCCGGGGTGGCGATCCGGTCGCGGAGCACCACCGGCACGCCGCGCGGGGTGTTCGTGGCGAACGCGGTGACGTTCTCGCGCAGTGGGGTGGGGAAGACCGGTAGGCCGAGCGCCCGGACCTGGTCCATGTAGCCCTGATGGGCGGCGATCGGCCGCTGCGCCATGAGCTGGATCATCGTGAACACCACGCCGGCGACGTCGGGGGCGACCTTGTGGTGCCGGCGCGTGGTGGCGAACCGGCGGGCGTCGGCGTTGTACTGGTCGACCAGCTCCCGGACGTTGCCGTGCAGGTAGTCGATGCCCAACGTGGACAGGTAGTCGGCCTTCGCCGGGATGAGCAGGTGGTCGCTGGCGATGATGGCCGACTGGGTCACCACGTTGAAGTTCGGCGGACAGTCGATCAGCACCATGTCGTAGCCGCCGAGCGCGTCGTCGTGCAGCCCTTCGGCCAGGGAACCGCGCACCCGGAACAGCTCGGCGTCGTACTCGTCGCCGTCGGCCACGGCCCGGGCCAGCGCCAGGTCGATGTCGACGAGCTGGAGGTGGGAGGCGATCAGGTCGAGCCGGCCCGCGCCGCTGAGTCGCGCGTTCGCCGGGCCGGGGGAGACGACCAGCTCGCCGAGGGTCGTCGCGGGGGTGTCCCCGCGCAGGCCGTCGTACCAGCGCTTCACGGTACGGCCGTCGCGCAGCCGGTCCCGCCAGTCGTCGGGGTCGTAGAAGCCGAACGTGAGGCTGGCCTGCGGATCGAGGTCGATGAGCAGGACCTTCATCCCCCGGTTGGCCAGCTCGGCGCCGAGGTTGGCGGTCACGGTGGTCTTGCCGACCCCACCCTTGTAGTTGATCACGGACACGACGTACACCGGCACCTCCCCAGACCCGGAACGGTAGCGGGCCGACGATCCGGCGCGGCACCCCCTCCGGCCCCCCGGTGACGACGCGTCGATCATGAGGTTGGCGGGGGGAAATGCCGGAGTCCGCGCCGCCAACCTCATGATC
>NZ_JBPQTK010000278.1:0-1247 GCF_051386315.1 Micromonospora sp. URMC 107 | reverse complement strand
GCGGGTGCTGCTCACGGCGGGCCGGCGGCGTCGCTCAGCCCGGCCCACCCCCTGCCGGGCAGCCGGCGGTGCGGTTCGGAGCGGCCTGCCCCCGCGGGGGTCGGGTACGCCCTGCCCGCCCGGGGCCGGCGGATGCCGCTGCCGCGGGGCGGCTGGCGGTGCCGCCCGGTTCGTCCCGCCCTGCGCGGGCCGGGCCGGTTCGGCCTGTTCCCCGTGCGGCGGTGCCGGCGGTGCCGGTCAGAGCGGCCTGCCCTGCGACGGGCGGCCGGCCGCGTCGCGGGGCGCCATCGCCCGCGGGTCGTCGGCCGTGCGCGCCTGGGCCGCGTCGTCCGCCCAGTCCCGGCCGCGTTCGGTGTCCTGTTCCCGCCGGTCCCGGTCGGTGGTCTGCTGCCGGGTCTCCCGCTGCTGCTGAGCCATGGCGATCCTCGCGATCCGTCGGGGGCGCGGTTGCGCCGGTACGGTCTGCGGTCACCCGCCGCCTACCCGGGCCCCCCGGCGGCAAACGCCGGTGCGCGGGGGCCGCTTGCCGGCGCCGGGGACGGGTATGCGGCCGGAACGGGGGACGACCGAGAGCGTACGGAGGCGAGATGGACGCGCGCAGCAGTGCGGTGACGATCCCGGCGGGGGACGCCGAACTCCCGGCCGACCTGCTGGTCCCGGCGGAACCGGCCGGCGTGGTGCTCTTCGCGCACGGCAGCGGCAGTTCCCGGCACAGCCCGCGCAACACGGCCGTGGCGCACGTGCTCAACCGCAGCGCCCTCGGCACCGTGCTGGTCGACCTGCTGACGCCCGCCGAGGACCGGGTGGATGCCCGGACCGCCGAGCTGCGCTTCGACATCCCCCTGCTCGCCGGTCGGCTCGCCGCGGTCGTGGACTGGCTGGCGGCGGAGCGGCCTTTCGGCGCGGTGCCGATCGGGCTGTTCGGGGCCAGCACCGGGGCCGCCGCCGCCCTGGTGGCGGCGGCGACCCGACCGGACCTCGTCGGCGCGGTGGTCTCCCGGGGCGGCCGGCCCGACCTGGCCGGCCAGGCCCTCGGTCAGGTACGCGCGCCCACGCTGCTGCTGGTGGGCGGCCTGGACGAGCAGGTGATCACGCTCAACGAGCAGGCGCAGGAGGCGCTGCCGGAGACGGCCGAGCTGACGGTGATCCCGGGGGCGACCCACCTCTTCGAGGAGCCCGGCACCCTGGAACAGGTCGCCCACTGCGCCGCCGACTGGTTCACCACCCACCTCCCCACCCCCCACTGA
>NZ_JBPQTK010000277.1:0-1247 GCF_051386315.1 Micromonospora sp. URMC 107 | reverse complement strand
GGGGTGGAGGTCAGGCCGGGGTGCGGAGGGCGGTCTCCACGCGGCGGCGCAGGTCGTCGAGGTCGGCCCCGGCCTCGGTGAGCACCAGGGCGCCGAGCCCGTGCCCCTCGCGGAGCACGCCGAGCAGGATGTGCTCCGTGCCGATGTGGCGGTGGCGTAGTCGCAGCGCCTCCCGCAACGCCAGCTCCAGCACCTTCCTGGCGCGCGGGGAGAAGGGGCCGCCCGCGTACCGCCGGCGACCCCAGCGGCGGCGCGGCGCCGGCGCGGCCTCGCGCAGCGCGTCCGGGCCGAAGGACTCCTCGATCCGGGCCACGATGGCGGCCAGGTCGATGCCGATCTCGCGCAGGGCGGCGGCGTCGGCGTCGCCGAGGCCGGTGGCCCCCCGCTCGGCGTGCCGGCGGACGCGGGCCCGCAGGTCGTCGGCGCGCAGACCGGCGTCGGCGAGCACCCGGGCGGCGAGGCTCTCGCCGTCGGCGAGCAGGGCGAGCAGCAGGTGCTCGGTGCCGACGGGCCGCAGGCCCTCGGTCCGGGCCTCGTCCCGGGCGTGCCGCACGACCGTGCGGGCCCGGTCGGTGAACCGTTCGAACATCACGCCTCCCAGGAGGATCCGACCGCCGGACGCCCGGCGTGCTTCTTGTGGACCGCCTGCCGGCTGACCTCGAGCTCGTCGGCGATCTCCTGCCAGGACCAGCCCTGTCGACGGGCGTTGTCCACCTGGACCACCTCGAGCCGCTCCAGCAACCGGCGCAGCGCGCGGACGGCGCGCAGCCCGACCCGGGGGTCGGTGCTGCCGGCTGCCGCCGCGAGTTCCGTTGCCTGACTCATGTCGTCAACTTACGTTGACATCGGGGCAATGTCAACCCATGTTGACACCCGCGTGCGGTCGACCCGGTGCTACCGTCCGCCGGTGCCCTCTCCCGCCGGCCGCCGCGCCGAGCCCACCATGCCCGGTGAGGTGCGTCGCCTCCCGCTCGGCGAGGTCACGCTGGAGCTCGCCGGCGGCAGCGTGGAGGAGCAGGGCGGTCAGCGTGCAGCCGGTCAGCTGGGCCAGTTCCGCGCCGGCGGCGTCCGGGTCCACGCCGCCGCGCCCCGCTGACCGGCGCTGTCGAACGCAGACGCCGCTGAGAGCGTCCGCCGACACGGACGCCGCTGGCCGACACCCCGGATGCGGGGTGCCGGCCAGCGGCGTCATTCCTTGCGGGGTCAGCTGTTCCAGTGCTCGGCGACGAGGTCGGCGGCCTGCTGTT
>NZ_JBPQTK010000276.1:0-1317 GCF_051386315.1 Micromonospora sp. URMC 107 | reverse complement strand
CTCCCGCCCCCCCCGGACGCCGCGCCGCCCGGCCGCGCGGCGCGGCGGCGGTCCGGTCCCGTGTCCGCCACCGGATCGTGGGCCGGGCCGGACCGCCGGCGCAACCGGATTGCGGCGGCGTGGGCTTGAACGGCTCCAGCGCGGGCGTCCCCCGCCTCGATCCCGGTGGCCGGGTCGGCGTGACCCGCCGGGGCGCCGCCCGGGCCGGGTGACCCGGGCGGCGGCACTGCTCAGGGCAGCGCCCGCAGGAACGGGCCGTGGCTGAGGCGGAACTCCCAGGCGTAGAACCGGTCCCAGTTGATCGACCAGGTCATCAGCCCCCGGAAGGCCGGGTTGGTGCCGCTGCGCGGGGTGTACGGGCCGCAGCCCTGCCCCTTCACCAGGCAGGTCACCGCGGCCTGCACCCCGGCCGGGGCGAGGTAGCCGTTGCCGGCGCTGGGGGAGGAGGGCGCGCCGAAGGCCACCTGGTCCTCGCGCAGCGGCGGGAAGACGCGGTCGGGGTTGCCGGCGACGGGGAAGCCGGCGAGCAGCATGTCGGTCATCGCGACGTGGAAGTCCGCGCTGCCCATCGTGTGGTACTGGTTGTCGAGCCCCATGATCGGCCCGGAGTTGTAGTCCTGCACGTGCAGCACGGTGAGGTCGTCGCGCAGCGCGTGGATCACCGGCAGGTACGACCCGGCGCGCGGGTCCTGCCCGCCCCACGGGCCCGAGCCGTAGAACTGGTAGCCGAGCTGGACGAAGAACGTCTCCGGCGCCATGGTGAGCACGAAGCCCGCCCCGTACCGCTGCTTGAGGGTGCGGATCGCGGAGATCAGGTTGACGATCACCGGCGTGGTCGGGTTGCGGAAGTCGGTGTCCCCGGCGTCCAGGTAGAGCGAGTGCCCCTCGAAGTCGATGTCGAGCCCGTTGAGGCCGTACCGGTCGATGATGGCCGACACCGACCGGACGAAGGTGTCCCGGGCGGCGGTCGTGGTGAGCTGGACCTGGCCGTTCTGCCCGCCGATGGAGAGCAGCACCTTCTTGCCCTGCGCCTGCTTGGCGCGGATCGCGGCGATGAACTCGGCCTCGGTCTCGACGCCCGGGCACTCGGCGGGCGGGCAGAGCTGGAACCGGATGTCGCCCGAGGTGACCGTGGTGGGCTCGCCGAAGGCGAGGTTGACGATGTCCCAGTCGGCGGGCACGTCGGCCATCCGCAGGTAGCCCGAGCCGTTGGCGAAGCTGGCGTGCAGGTAGCCGATCAGCGCGTGCCGGGGCAGCGCACCCGTCGGCGGCGGCGTGGTCGGCGGAGGCGTGGTGGGTGGAGGCGTGGTGGGTGGC
>NZ_JBPQTK010000275.1:0-1463 GCF_051386315.1 Micromonospora sp. URMC 107 | reverse complement strand
AACAACAACGGCACATCCCGACCCTGCCCATACGTCGCCAACAACGCCTGCGCCTCGATCGGATCACCCAACGTCGTACCCGTACCGTGCGCCTCCACCACGTCCACGTCAGCCGCCGACAGACCCGCACTCGCAAGAGCCTGCCGGATCACCCGCTGCTGCGACGGACCGTTCGGCGCCGTCAAACCGTTCGACGCACCGTCCTGATTCACCGCCGAACCCCGCACCACCGCAAGGACCCGACGCCCGTCACGCCGCGCGTCCGACAACCGCTGCACCACCAGCACGCCCACGCCCTCGGACCAGCCGGTGCCGTCCGCCGCGTCCGAGAAGGACTTGCAGCGGCCGTCGGCGGACAGGCCGCCCTGGATCGAGAACTCGGCGAACGTGGCCGGTGAGGCCATCACGGTGACGCCGCCGGCCAGGGCGAGATCGCACTCGCCGGACCGCAGCGCCTGCGCCGCCAGGTGCAACGCCACCAATGACGACGAGCACGCCGTGTCCACCGTGACCGCCGGCCCCTCGAAGCCGAACGAGTACGCCACCCGGCCCGACAACACGCTGGTCGCGTTGCCGGTGAGCAGGTGGCCGCCGACCTCCTGGGCACGTCCCACCGATCCGCTGGCGTACCCCTGGAAGCTGGCACCGGCGAAGACGCCGACCGCGCCGCCCCTCAGGCTGGTCGGGTCGATGCCCGCCGACTCGACGGCCTCCCACGACGTCTCCAGCAGCAGCCGCTGCTGCGGGTCCATCGCCAGCGCCTCACGGGGCGAAATGCCGAAGAACCCGGCGTCGAACTCACCGGCGTCGTAGACGAAGCCGCCCCTGCGGACGAACGACGTGTCGGACAGGCCGCTGCTGAGGAAGCTGTCCCAGCCCCGGTCGAGGGGGAACTCGGAGATGCCGTCGCGCCCCTCGGAGAGCAGTTGCCACAGCTCGCCCGGGGTTCCGACGCCACCAGGAAGGCGGCAGCCCATTCCGACGATCACGATCGGGTCGTCGTCCACCGCGGCGACCCTGCGGTCGGCCGGCGCGTCGCCCGAGGCGCCGAGCACCGTCTCCCGGATGAAGGCGACCAGGGCGGCCGGCGTCGGGTGGTCGAAGACGAGGGTGGAGGGCAGTGCGAGACCCGTTTCGGCGGTCAGCCGGTTGCGCAGCTCGACGGCGGTGAGCGAGTCGAAGCCGAGGCGCTGGAACGCCCGGTCCGGCGGCACCGCCTCCACGGTGGCGTGGCCGAGCACCGCGGCGACCTGGGAGCGTACGAGGTCCAGGAGGGACGCCTCGACCTCCGGCGGCGTCAGGGCGGCCAGTCGGTCGCGGAGTGCGGAGGCCTGGTCGGCGGGGCCGGCTTCGGTGCGGGCCGCGGCCTCGATCGCCGCCTGCGCTTCGGGGATGTCGGTGAACAGGCGAGACGGACGCAACGCCGTGAACGACGGCACGAACCGATCCCACCGCACATCCGC
>NZ_JBPQTK010000274.1:0-1480 GCF_051386315.1 Micromonospora sp. URMC 107 | reverse complement strand
ACCTGGGCCTGACCGCCCAGCTTGCCCTCCGTGCCCACCTCGCGCGCGACGCGGGTCACCTCGTCGGCGAACGACGAGAGCTGGTCCACCATCGTGTTGACGGTGTTCTTCAGCTCCAGGATCTCGCCCTGGGCGTCGACCGTGATCTTCTGCGAGAGGTCACCCTTCGCCACGGCGGTGGAGACCTGGGAGATGTTGCGGACCTGGCTGGTCAGGTTGCCGGCGAGCTGGTTGACGTTCTCCGTCAGGTCGCGCCAGGTGCCGGAGACGCCGCGCACCTGGGCCTGGCCGCCGAGCTTGCCCTCGATGCCCACCTCGCGGGCGACGCGGGTCACCTCGTCGGCGAACGACGACAGCTGGTCCACCATCGTGTTGACGGTGTCCTTGAGTTCCAGGATCTCGCCCTGCGCCGCCACGGTGATCTTCTGCGACAGGTCGCCCCGGGCCACCGCCGTGGAGACCTGGGCGATGTTGCGCACCTGGGCGGTCAGGTTGGACGCCATCGAGTTGACGCTGTCGGTCAGGTCCTTCCAGGTGCCGGCCACGTTCGGCACGTCGGCCTGCCCGCCGAGCTTGCCCTCGGTGCCCACCTCGCGGGCCACCCGGGTGACCTGCTCGGCGAAGAGCCGCAGGGTGTCGGTGAGGTAGTTCATCGTGTCGGCCAACTCGGCGACCTCGCCGCGCGCGCCGACCGTGATCTTCTGCGACAGGTCGCCCTTGGCCACCGCCGTCGCCACCTGGGAGATCGACCGCACCTGGCCGGTCAGGTTCGACGCCATGGTGTTCACGGAGTCGGTGAGGTCCTTCCAGGTGCCGGCGACGCCGCGCACGTCGGCCTGGCCGCCCAGCTTGCCCTCGGTGCCCACCTCGCGGGCCACCCGGGTGACCTCGTTCGAGAAGGACGAGAGCTGGTCGACCATCGTGTTGACCGTGCGGCCGATCCGCAGGTACTCGCCGCGCAGCGGCCGGCCGTCGATCTCCAGGGCCATGTGCTGGGAGAGGTCGCCGTCTGCCACCGCGACGATGACCCGGGCGATCTCGGTGGTCGGCCGGCCCAGGTCGTCGATCAGCGAGTTGACCGCCCGCTGCCCCTCCGCCCAGGAGCCGTCCAGGCCCTCGTCGTCCAGGCGCTCGGTGAGCCGGCCGTCCCGGCCGACGATCCGGCTGATCCGCCGCAGGTCGAGGTACTGCCGCTCCTGGAGCGACACGACCTCGTTGAAGGCGTCCGCGACCTCACCGGCCCGGCCCGCCCGGCGGGGCAGCCGGACCTTCAGGTCACCTCGGCCGACCCGCCGCAGTGCCTCGGTCAGCTCGCCGAGGAGCGCCTCGTGGTCGGGCGCGGACGGGTCCGCGGTCGCCGACTGTTTCGTGGTCATCATTCCTCGCTCAGCTCGGGGCCACCGGCTCCTGCCGACGCCGGCCATCCCATCATTGTGCCCGCGACCTCCCCCACGCCACGCCCACGCGCCCACCCCATCCC
>NZ_JBPQTK010000273.1:0-1487 GCF_051386315.1 Micromonospora sp. URMC 107 | reverse complement strand
CTCCGCCACCGCCCCCGCCGCCCCGACCGGCACCGGACCGGACGTCGCCGGCGCGGCGGCGGGCGACGGGAGCCCGTCCGACGCCGCCGCGTCGCGGACCGACGAGACACCGGCGGGCGGGCTGCGCTTCCCCCCGGGCTTCGGCTGGGGAGCGGCCACCTCCGCCTACCAGATCGAGGGCGCGGCCAAGGAGGACGGCCGGGGCGAGTCCGTCTGGGACACCTTCAGCCGCACGCCGGGCCGCACCCGCAACGGCGACACCGGCGACGTCGCCGCCGACCACTACCACCGGTACGCGGAGGACCTGGACCTGATGCGCGACATCGGGCTGGACAGCTACCGGTTCTCCATCTCCTGGCCCCGGGTGCAGGCCGACGGCACCGGCGTACCCAACCAGCGCGGGCTCGACTTCTACCGCCGCCTCGTCGACGGGCTGCACGAGCGGGGCATCGCGCCGATGGCGACGCTGTTCCACTGGGACCTGCCGCAGGCCCTCCAGGACGCCGGCGGCTGGGAGTCGCGCGACGTCGCCCACCGGTTCGCCGACTACGCCGAGATCGTCTTCCGCGCGCTCGGCGACCGGGTGCCGGTCTGGCTGACCGTCAACGAGCCGAAGACGGTGGTGCAGAACGGCTACCTCGAAGGGCACCACGCCCCGGGCCGGCAGGACCCCGCCGCCGCGTACCTGGTCGCCCACCACCTCCACCTGGCCCACGGGCTCGCCGTCGCGGCGCACCGCGCCACCGGCTCCGGCCGGATCGGCCCGGCACTCAACCTGCACCCCTGCTACCCGGCCGACGACTCGCCCGAGGCGGCCCGCGCCGCCCGGCTCTACGACGGCTACGAGAACCGCCTCTACCTCGACCCGATCCTCACCGGCCGCTACCCGCAGGACGTGCTGGACGACCTCGGCCCCGACAGCCGGCTGGTGCGCGGCATCCGCGACGGGGACCTGGCGACCATCTCCGCGCCGGTCGACCTGCTCGCCGTGCAGTACTACACGCCGTACTACGTCACCGGCGACGGCGCGACGACCGGGCGCTGGCCGACCTCCCAGGCCTCCTGGCAGCAGATCCACCCCGACGGGATGTACGACATCCTGACCCGGGTGACCCGCGACTACGGCCCGATCCCGCTGACCGTCACCGAGAACGGACTGCCCACCCCGGACACCCTCGGCGCCGACGGCACGATCGACGACGCCGGGCGGGTGACCTTCCTGCGCGACCACCTCGCCGCCGCCCACCGGGCCATCGCCGACGGCGTGCCGCTGGAGAGCTACCACGTCTGGTCCCTGCTCGACAACTTCGAGTGGGACGCGGGGTACGACGAGCGCTGGGGCCTCGTCTACGTGGACTACCAGACGCAGCGGCGCGTGCCCAAGCGCAGCGCGCACTGGTACCGCCAGGTCATCGCCGCCAACGGTCTCTGACCGTCCCGGCACCGTCCGCCCCGCCGCCGGGGTGGACGGTGCCGGGGGGGGGGGG
>NZ_JBPQTK010000272.1:0-1492 GCF_051386315.1 Micromonospora sp. URMC 107 | reverse complement strand
GCCCCGCCCCGCCCCGGCGATCATGCAGTTGTGGTGGGCTGAGGGCCACATTCGCCCCTTTCGCGAGGCACCACAAGTGCATGATCGACTTGTCCTGCCAGTGCCGCCGCTTTGCTACGGGGCATGAGCCGGCGTTCTCAGGGCGTGCCTGTTCTCACTTCCAGACGGGACACGGTTGTCCTGCCTCGTACATGACGTTCTGCCTGTACCCGCAAGGTGCGGACGCTCTGCGGGATCTTGCGGAAACAGGGCGGCTGGCCTTCGCGGACGGGGTCGCGTTCGCCTCCAGCGCATCAGGGTGCGGGCAGCAACCGAGGTCAGCAGGGCTTTCGTGTCGGTGGAGACGTGGTCACGGATGCCGTCGATCCTGCCGGACCAGCGTCCGTTCGACTTCGCGTTCGAGGGGTCCGTGGACTTCCCGGACGACTGCTGGCTCATCGACAAGTCGGTCGACGACCCGATCGTGCACGGCATCGAACTGCCGTCGGGAGCGGGCCCGTACGGCGCGCGGGTGATCGCGTACCACCACAACGAGATCCTCGACCGGTTCGAGTTGGCGCAGGCCCAGACGAGCGAGGAGTCACCCGGTTCAGGTCAGGCGGCGAAGAGCGTCGCGATCGTGGAGATGATGTGGGCAGGGCGGCGGTACAGGTCCAGGTCGGTGAAGTAGCGCATGCGCCAACCATGGGCGGCGAGCCAGTTCATACGGGAGCGGTCGCGGCGGAGGCGCTCGCGGTCGAGGTGCGAACTCCCGTCGTACTCGATGCCGATCCGACGCTTCCGATAGCCGAGGTCCAGCCGGTAGAGGGGGATGCCGGCTGCGTCCCGCACCCACAGTTGGGGATCCGGGGTCGGCAGTCCGCCGTCGATCAGTAGGAGCCTGAGCTGGCTCTCCTGCCGGCATTCCGCTCTGGGGTCCGCCAGGCCGATCAGCCGTCGCGCCTGGCACACGGCGCGCAGCCGGGCGTGTCGCGTCACCTCGGCCCGGAGCTGGTCAGGTCGACAGGCACCCACGCGCAGGCACCGATCGAGCAGTGGCAGGGCGCTCATCCGGTGCAGCGACCTGGCCAGATCGACGGCACACCGGGCCGCAGGCGCGCACGGCACCCCTTCCAGCAGGACCGGCTCCTGGACCGGCAGCACCGACTCGTGCGTCACGACGCCCCGGATGCGGGGTACGACGAGCCCGGCCGGCACGATCACGTGGACGTCGTCGCTGGGCGCGGCTCCGAAGCCGTGCAGCCGGGCACCGGTCTGGAACCCGGCCACCACACCGTCCGGCAGCCGACGGAAGATCGCCCTCAACTGCTGGTCCCGATCGGCCGTTGGGCCGTAGACGCCCCTGGACAGCCGGTGCATACGCGCCGTGTCGACGCGCCGCCTCACCTGCTCCCGACTCAGCCCTGCGGAGATCAGCTCCGAATACCGGTACAGCCCCTCTGCCATGGACACTCACCCTGCCGAGCGCGCCCCCACTCCGACCGCCCCGCCC
>NZ_JBPQTK010000271.1:0-1529 GCF_051386315.1 Micromonospora sp. URMC 107 | reverse complement strand
GTCCCGGTTGAGCATCAGCACGCCCACGCCGACGAGCGCCGTGACGGCCAGGACCGCGACGACCACCGCGACGATGATCGCCGTCCGGTTCCGGCCGCCCTCCTCGGGCTCCGGCATCATCGGGTACGCCGGCGGCGGCGGGAAGGCCGGCGGCTGCTGCTGCGCGGGCTGCTGGGCCGTCGTCCGGGCCCGCACGGGCTGCGCCTTCATCGGGAACGTCTCGTCGATGTCGAGGTACGCCGGCGGCAGGTCGTCGACCTTCTGCGGCTCCGCCTGCGCCGCCTCCTCCCGTTCCGACTCCGCCCGCTCCAGCTCCTCCTCGACGTCCGGCTGGTCGTCGTCGTCGGTCGTCGGGCCCGTCAGCGCCTGCGGGGGAGCCGTGCTGCTCCACGGCGGCGCGGACATGCTCCACGGCGGCGCGCTCACCGGCGGCTGGCCCCCGGGCGGGGCGCTCACCGGCGGCTGGCCCCCGGGTGGCGCGCTGAACTGCCGCGGAAGAGCCGGCGGCGCGCTGACCGGTGGTGGCATCACCGACGGCGGAGGCGGGATCGGCGGCAAGGGGGGAACCGACGGGGTACCGACGCCCCGCGGCGGTGCGCTGACGGGCGGGCTGCTCGTCGGGTGCGCGGGCGGTGCGCTGACCGGGGGCATCGGTGGGGCGCTGACGGGGGACGACGGTGGCGCGCTGACCGGCGGTGCGCTGACCGACGCGGCGTGCGCCGCTGCCGGCGACGTGTCGGGCGGTGGCGTCTCGGACGACCGGGCGGGGCTGACCGGAGCATCCGGTCCGGCGGGAGTGCCGGCGGCGCGGGCGATCTCCTCGGCGAGCAGCGGTTCGATCTGCTTGACCATGATGGTCGGCTTGGCCCAACCGGGCGCCGGGCGCTGCGGCAGTGCCGCCGCCTCAGCCGACGGGGCGGTCGTCTCCGGTGCGGACGCGCGCGGGGCCTCGCCGACGGACTCGGCCAGCGGCGAGGACTGGCTGTCAGGCGCGGCAGGCTCGGCAGCCGGCGTGCCGGGTCCGGGTGACGCGGCGCTGGTGGTACCGGTGCTGGAGGGTGGCTCGGCGGCAGGCCCCGCTGTCGTTCCGGGCGGCGTGGTGCTCGACGGTGACGCGGCTTCGGGCGCCGTCCCCGCCGCCGGGCCGCCGGGCGACGCCTCGTCGGCGGCCCGGTGTCGCGGCGCAGCGACGGGTCCCGTCGGGGGCACCGCAGCCCTCGCGTGCGCGGGCGGCTCAGCGCCGGCCAGGGGAGAGACGGCCGGCACGGGTGGGGCGGGCGGCTCCGGCACGGCGACGACGGGAGCGGCGGCCGTGTGGCGCGGGGGCGGCGGGACGGGTGGCGTCACGGCAGGCGGAGACGACACCGGGGCCGCCGTCGTCGGCGGGGCCGGCGGCTGGGCCGTCCTCGGGGCCGGCACGACCGAGGCGACCCCGGCCGTCCCCGGCGGAGCGGGGCGCGGCGCGGGCGTGGCGGGACCCGGCATCGCCGGCGGTTGGGCCGGCGCGGGAGGAGGCGCCCAGGGCGACT
>NZ_JBPQTK010000270.1:0-1658 GCF_051386315.1 Micromonospora sp. URMC 107 | reverse complement strand
ATCCCGCACCCTGCCCGCCCCGCGCATCCTCCTCGGCGACCCGAACCTGCCCGGCCGGCCCGTCTACGCCCCCACCCGCAGCGGTCGCCGCGCGACCGGCGTCGTCCCGAGCGGCGGCGTCCGCGCCGGACGAGCAGGGCATGACGCCGCAATCCGGACAGGTCCTTGCCATATCGATAGACGGCTCCCTATCCTCGCTGGAAAGCGCTTTCCGGGCACGCGCGAACGGCACCACCACGGGCGGCGGGAGCACGGTCACGGCGACCTCGCGGCCGGGGCCGGCGGCCTCGGCCGGGGCCGGCGCGGAACCGCCGAACCGATCCACCTCGAGAAGAAACACCTCCGGGTCGACCAGCGAGCGTCCCGGCGACAGGTCGGCGGTCACGACGGTGCACCGACGGGACCACGGCAGATGGGCAACGGCAACACCCGACATCCGAAGACGAAGGTGAGACGACAGATGAGAAGACCAGTCGCACTGCGACTCCAGGTGGCACTGGCCACGACGGCCGTAGGGGCCGCGCTCGGGGTGGCGGCACTGCCGACACCCGAGGCGTCGGCGGCGGCGGGCGGCGCCACCGGATACGCGACGCAGAACGGTGGGACCACCGGCGGCGCGGGCGGGCAGACGGTGCGGGTCAGCACGGGGACCGGGATTCACACGGCCCTGTGCACCCGGGCCAGCAGCAGCACCCCGATCATCATCGAGGTCCAGGGAACCATCAACCACGGCAACACCACCAAGGTGTCGGGCGGCAGCTGCAGCACCGCCGACGGCGTGATCGAGCTCAAGCAGATCAGCAACGTCACGATCGTCGGGGTCGGCACCGGGGCCGTCTTCGACCAGCTGGGCATCCACATCCGCGAGTCCCGCAACATCATCATCCGGAACGTGACCGTCCGGAACGTCAAGAAGTCCGGCTCACCCACCTCCAACGGCGGTGACGCCATCGGCATGGAGAGTGGCGTCCGCAACGTCTGGGTCGACCACGCCACCCTGGAGGCCTCGGGTGGGGAGTCGGAGGGGTTCGACGGCCTCTTCGACATGAAGGACGACACCCAGTACGTGACCCTGTCGTACAGCATCCTGCGCAACTCCGGCCGGGGCGGCCTCATCGGGTCCAGTGAGAGCGACCGCTCGAACGGCTTCGTCACGTTCCACCACAACCTGTACGAGAACATCGACTCCCGTACGCCCCTGCTGCGCGGCGGCATCGCCCACATCTACAACAACCACTACGTGAGCCTCCACGAGTCCGGCATCAACTCCCGGGCCGGGGCCAGGGCCAAGGTGGAGAACAACTACTTCAGGAACTCCAAGGACGTCCTGGGCACCTTCTACACCAGCGAGCGTGGCTACTGGCAGGTCAGCGGCAACGTCTTCGACAACGTGACCTGGTCGAGCCCCGGCACCGACAACTACCCCGCCGGCCCCGACCCGCAGTCCAACACCACCGTCAGCATCCCGTACCCGTACAGCCTCGACGCGGCCAACTGCGTGCCGGACGTCGTCCGCCAGACGGCGGGCGCGAACACGGGCCTGCGGGAGTCGGACGGCAACTGCACCCCGCAGACGCCGGCGCCGACGCCGACCACCCCCACGCCGGGGCCGACCAGCCCGACCCCGGGCCCCACCACCCCCACGCCGGCGTCTGCGG
>NZ_JBPQTK010000269.1:0-1728 GCF_051386315.1 Micromonospora sp. URMC 107 | reverse complement strand
CGCCGACCGCCGCCGACGGCCCGCCGACCGCCGCCGACGGCCCGCCGACCGCCGCCGACGGCCCGCCGACCGCCGCCGACGGCCCGCCGACCGCCGCCGACGGCCCGCCGCCGGCCGGCGCGGCCGGGCCCCTGCCGACGGAGGCCGGTCAGGTCTCCGAGAAGGAGGCCCGCCAGGTCGCCGAGGCGGCCCGGGAGTCCTCCTGGGACCGTCCCAGCTTCGGCAAGGAGCTCTTCCTCGGCCGGTTCCGGCTCGACCTGATCGACCCCTGGCCGCGCGCCGACCCGGCGGACGTCGCCCGCGCCGACGAGTTCCTCGGCCGGTTCCGCGAGTTCCTCGTCTCCGAGGTGGACGGTGCCGCGATCGAGCGGGACGCGTCCATTCCGGACGAGGTGTTCCAGGGCCTGGCCCGGCTCGGCGCGTTCGGCATGAAGATCGACCGGTCGTACGGCGGGCTCGGGCTCAGCAACCTGCACTACTGCCGGGCGCTCATGCTGGCCGGCTCGGTCAGCCCGGCGATCGGCGCGCTGCTCTCGGCGCACCAGTCCATCGGGGTGCCCCAGCCGTTGAAGATGTTCGGCACCGCCGAGCAGAAGCAGCGCTTCCTGCCCCGGCTCGCCGCCGGTGAGGTCTCCGGGTTCCTGCTCACCGAACCGGACGTCGGCTCCGATCCGGCCCGGCTGGCCACCACCGCCGAGCCCACGCCCGACGGCACCGGCTACCGGCTCAACGGCGTGAAGCTGTGGGCCACCAACGGCACCGTCGCCACCCTGCTCGTGGTGATGGCCCGGGTGCCCGCCGCCGAGGGGCGGCGCGGCGGGATCACCGCCTTCGTCGTCGAGGGCGACACCGAGGGCATCACCGTCGAACGGCGCAACGCCTTCATCGGCCTGCGGGGCCTGGAGAACAGCCTGACCCGCTTCCACGACGTCTTCGTCCCGAAGGAGAACGTCATCGGCGGCGAGGGCAAGGGCCTCAAGATCGCGCTGACCACCCTGAACACCGGGCGGCTGTCGCTGCCGGCCATGTGCGTCGGCGCCGGCAAGTGGGCGTTGAACGTGGCCCGGGAGTGGGCCGTCGACCGGGTGCAGTGGGGGCGGCCCGTGGGCGAGCACGAGGCGGTGGCCCAGAAGCTCTCCTTCATCGCCGCGACGACGTACGGCATGGAGACCATGCTGGACCTCTGCTGCCTGCTCGCCGACGACGACCGCAACGACATCCGGATCGAGGCGGCGCTGGTCAAGCTCTACGCCAGCGAGATGGCCTGGAAGATCGCCGACGAGCTGGTGCAGATCCGGGGCGGCCGCGGCTACGAGACGGCCGACTCGCTCGCCGCCCGGGGCGAGCGGCCGGCCGCCGTCGAGCAGATGCTGCGCGACCTGCGGATCAACCGCATCTTCGAGGGCTCCACGGAGATCATGCACCTGCTCATCGCGCGGGAGGCGGTCGACGCGCACCTGTCGGTCGCCGGCGACATCATCGACCCGGACGCCGGGCTCGGCCGCAAGGCGAAGGCCGGGGCGCGGGCCGGCGCCTTCTACGCGAAGTGGCTGCCCACCCTCGCCGTCGGCAGGGGACAGCGCCCGTCGGCGTACGCCGAGTTCGGCCCGCTCGCCGGGCACCTGCGGCAGGTGGAGCGCGCCTCGCGCAAGCTGGCCCGCTCGACGTTCTACGCGATGTCCCGCTGGCAGGGGAAGATGGAGCGCAAGCAGGCGTTCCTCGGCCGGG
>NZ_JBPQTK010000267.1:0-1772 GCF_051386315.1 Micromonospora sp. URMC 107 | reverse complement strand
CCCCCCTGTCCACCATCTCCGACCACCGCCCCCTCCTGGTCGACCTCGGCTGACCACCGGCACGCGGGACCCGCCGACGGGGGAGAGGACCACCACCCCCACCAGCAGTCGCGTGACGATCACCGCACCCAGCGTTGACACCACCCCGCCACATCGGCGAAGGTCTCTGGCGTGACGGCACCCACCCCCGGCCCGACGAGCCACCGCTACGTGATCATCGGAGCCGGACCAGCCGGCCTCCAACTCAGCTACTACCTCCAACAGGCCGGCTGCGACTACGTCACCCTCGAACGCGCCCCCGCACCCGCCGAGTTCTTCCGCCACTTCCCCCGCCACCGCCGGCTCATCTCCCTCAACAAGGTCCACACCACCAGCACCGACCCCGAGATCCGGCTGCGCTGGGACTGGAACTCCCTGCTGCACGAACCCGCCGACCTGCCCTTCGCCAAATACAGCAGCGAATACTTCCCCCACGCCGACGACATGGTCCGCTACCTCACCGACTTCCAGCACCACCACCAACTCGCCGTACGCTTCGACACCCCCGTCAACCGGATCGAACGCCTCGACGACCACTTCCTCGTCCACACCCCCGAGCACGTCATCCGCGCACGCTGCGTCATCGTCGCCACCGGCTGGGGCCGACCCCACATCCCCGACATCCGCGGCATCGAACACGCCACCGGCTACGAGGACATGCACACCGACCCCACCGCCTACGCCGGCCAACGCGTCCTCATCCTCGGCAAGGGCAACTCCGCGTTCGAAACCGCCTCGGCGATCCTCGGCCACGCCGCCATGATCCACCTCGCCAGCCCTCGCCCCCTGCGCCTGGCCTGGAACACCAAACACCCCGGAGACGTCCGCGGCCACCACGGCGCCGTCCTCGACAGCTACCAGTTCAAGACCCTGCACTCCGTCCTCGACTGCGTCGTCGACGAGATCCGCCCCCTCGACAACCGCTACCAGGTGCACCTCACCTACACCCACGCCGACGGCGAAACCGCCGTCATGGAGTACGAATCCGTCCTGCGCTGCACCGGCTTCGCCATGGACACCAGCCCGTTCGACCCCACCTGCCGACCCGACATGGTCCCCAGCGGCCGCCTGCCCACCACCACCGGCGACTGGCAGTCCACCAACGTCGACGGCCTCTACTTCGCCGGCACCCTCGCCCAGGACCGCGACTTCAAGAAAGCCAGCTCCGCCTTCATCGACGGCTTCCGGTACAACCTGCGCACCCTCACCGCCCTGCTCCTCGAACGCTACGAGGGCGTCGAACTGCCACACCGCCACGTCGACCCCGACGCCGACACCCTCACCACCCTCGTCCTCGACCGGGTCAACTGGAGCTCCGCCCTCTGGACCCAGTTCGAATTCCTCTGCGACGCCCTCGTCGTCGACCCCGACGGGCGGCTACGCCACTACACCGACCTACCCGAGGACCACGTCCGCGCCCGCTTCCACGACCACCCGCACTACTACACCGTCAGCCTCCGCTGGGGCCGCGACGACTACGGCGACGTCTTCGCCATCGAACGCCACCCCCAACCCGACCGCGCCGCCGAGAGCGCCTTCATCCACCCCGTCATCCGCCGCTACCACGGCGACACCCTCGTCGACGAACTGCACCTGCTCGAAGACCTCCTCGCCGAATGGCGCCGCCCCGACCGCCACGTGACACCCCTGCGCGACTACTTCACCCGGCAACTGCACCGCCACCGCTGACCCACACCGCGCCCGCACGGCCCGCCACCCGCACCGGCCCGCCC
>NZ_JBPQTK010000266.1:0-1792 GCF_051386315.1 Micromonospora sp. URMC 107 | reverse complement strand
AATCCACCAACCCACCCCACCGCAACGGCAACTCCAAACCCACCACCCGACCCAAACCCCACACCGCAGCACCCGCGACATCGGTCAACACGTCCGAGCCGCCGACCGACACCGCCCCGCGCGTCAGCCACCACAGCCGGCCCGTCCCGCCGACCTCGGCCAGCGCCTGCACCACGGCCAGCGCCGTCGACACCTCGGCGGCGGCCGGGACCGCGGAGGGCTCCCGCCGGTCGGCCAGCGACAGCAGGGACACCACGGAGGCGTCCCGGCCGTCGGAGCCCATCGCCTCCCGCAGCAGCCGCGCCACCCGGTCCCGGTCCGCGCCGGCCGGGACCAGCACCGGGACCGCCCGGTCGGCCCGGGCTGCCAGGGCCGCGGCCACCGGGTGGTCCTCCTGCCCCGGCGCCATCAGCAGCAGCCAGGTGCCCGCCAACGTCGCGGACTCCGGCACGGCGGCCGTACGCCACGTCGCCCGGTACCGCCAGGAGTCGACGGCGGCCCGCTGCTGCGTGGCCCGCCGCCACCGGGCGAGCTTGGGCAGCAGCGCCGTGGACGGCTCGTCCGCCCCCAGCGCCAACTCGTCGTCCAGCACCGCGAGGTCACCGGACTCGACCGCCGCCCAGAACTGCTCGTCGGACGGGGCGTTGGCCCCCTCGGGAGCCGGGGCGGGCTGGGGATCCTCCAGCCAGTAGCGCTGCCGGTCGAAGGCGTAGGTGGGCAGCTCGACCACACGCGGCCGGGCGCCTGCCTGGTGCAGGTACGCGGCCCAGTCGACGGGCACGCCGGCGGCCCAGAGCTGCCCGACGGCCGTGGTGAGGGTGGCGACGTCGGACTGGTTGCGGCGCAGCGTGGCGACGTACCGCACGTCGTCGGCGGCTTCCGCCTCGGTGGCCATGGCGGTCAGTACGGCGTCCGGGCCGACCTCCAGGAACGTGTCCACGCCCTGCGCCCGCAACGCCGCCACACCATCGGCGAACCGCACCGGCTGCCGCACGTGCCGCACCCAGTACTCCGGATCCACCAACTCCAACGCATCCGCCACCGCACCGCTCACATTCGACACGATCGGAACCCGCGGCACCCGCCAATCAAGCCCCGCCACCACCGACCGGAACTCGTCCAACATCGGCTCCATCAACCGCGAATGGAACGCGTGACTGACCGACAACTCCTTGACCCGCCACCCCCGCTCACGACACACCGCCACCACCGAGGCGACCTCGTCGGTGGCACCCGACACCACCACCGACGCCGGACCGTTCACCGCCGCGACGTCCACCGCCGCACCCGACGCCTCGATGACCTCCCGCACGTCGACCTCGGCGGCACCGACCGCCGCCATCACCCCACCGGCCGGCAACGCCTGCATCAACCGACCCCGCGCCGAAACCAGGACACACGCATCAGCCAGGGACACCATCCCCGCCACGTACGCCGCCGTCACCTCACCGATCGAATGACCCGCGAAGAAGTCCGCCCGCACACCCCACGACGACAGCAACTCCCACAACGCCACCTCGACCGCGAACAACCCCGCCTGCGCGAACACGGTCTGATCCAGCAGCGCCGCGTCGGCGGAACCCGCCTCGGCGAACACCACCTCCCGCAACCCACGCGGCAGATGCGGGTCGATCTCGGCACACACCTCGTCGAAGGCCGAAGCGAACACAGGGAACGCCTCGTACAGCTCGCGGCCCATCCCGGCGCGCTGCGAGCCCTGACCCGTGAACAACACCGCCCGACGACCCGCCGACACCACACCCGACACCGCCGGCCGACCCTCAGCCACCGC
>NZ_JBPQTK010000265.1:0-1810 GCF_051386315.1 Micromonospora sp. URMC 107 | reverse complement strand
GCGGGCCGCGGGGCGCGCGGCGCACCTGCTGCTCGCCGGGGTACTCGACGGGGCCGGGCACCGGCTGCGCCGGGCGGGGCACCTCGCCGACGCCGCCCAGGGCCCCGACCCGGCCCTGGCCGCCGAGCTGGAGCAGGCGGCGGGCGAGTGCGCGGGCCCGGCCACGGCGGCCTCGGCGGCGCTGCAACGGGCCGCCGAGCTCAGCGACGACCCGGTGCGCGCCGCCGCCCGGCTGGTGGCCGCCGCCCGGTACGCCTGGTCGGCCGGCCGGGCGCACCGGGCCCGACTGCTGCTGGGAGGCCTGCCCGCCACCGTGGACGCCGCCGTGGCGGGCCGGGCCGGGCTGCTGCGCGGGGAGCTGGAGCTGCGCGCCGGCCGACCCCGGTCCGCGCTCACCACGCTGCTGGCCGCCGCGGACGCGCTGGCCGGCTCCGATCGCGCGCTGGCCGGCTCCGATCGCGCGCTGGCCGGCTCCGATCGCGCGCTGGCCCTCGGCGCGCTGGTGCGGGCGGGCGAGGCCGCCTGTTTCGCCGGCGACCAGTACCGCTACGCCGACGTCGCCCGGCGGGCGGAGCCGTTGCGCCGCCCCGACGACCCGCCCGCGACCGAGCTGCTTAGCGCCTACGTCGCCGGGACGGCGGCGACCCTGCGCGGCGACCACGAGCAGGCCGGCCCCGCCCTGCGCCGGGCGGTCGTCCTCGGTGGACAGCTGACCGGGCCGGCGCTGACCCCCTCCGCCCTGACCTGCGCGGCGGCGGCCGGGCTGCTGGTGGCCGTGGACGGCGCGGCGCACCGGCTCGCCGAGCGCGCCGTCGAGCTGGCCCGCGAGCGGGGCGAGCTGTCCGCCCTGCCGCGCGCGCTGGAGCTGCGGGCGGCCGCCGAGTACTGGCTGGGCCGGCACGACGCCGCGGTGGAGAGCTCCCGGGAGGGGCTGCGGATCGCCCGGGACACCGGCCAGGGCAACTGGGCCGCCGTGCACCTGGGCATGCTGGCGGTGCTGGCCGCCGTCCGGGCCGACCGCGGCACCAGCCTGCGCCGGATCCGGGAGCTCGGCGAGGACCCCGGCGGGCACAGCCGGCCCCGGGCCCTCGCGCAGTGGGCGTTGGCCGTGCTGGACCTGGTCGACAACCGGCCGGCCGCCGCCGCCGCGCGGCTGGCCGCGCTGGCCTGCCCCGGCACGGGCCGGGGGCAGGTGATGGTCCTGGTGATGGCCACCCCGTACCTGGTGGAGGCGGCCGCCGCCGTCGCGGACCGGCCGGCGGCCGGCGCCGCCCTCGCCGTGTTCGACCGGTGGGCCAGCAGCACGGCGAGCCCGTCCCGCCGGGCCCTCTCCGCGCGTTGCCACGGGCTGCTGGCGCCCCGGGGCAGCGCCGAGGCGGAGCGGGAGTTCCGCACCGCCCTGCGGCTGCACCCGACGGACGCCGGCGCGTTCGAGCGGGCCCGTACCGAGCTGCTCCTCGGCCGGGAACTGCGCCGCAGCCGCCGACCGCGCGCGGCGCGCGAGCACCTGCACGCCGCCCGGGAGGCGTTCACCCTGCTCGGGGCGGCCACCTGGGCGGAACAGGCCACCACGGAGCTGCGGGCGGCCGGGGAGTCGGTCGGGCCGCCGGAGGCGTCGGCGGCGCGACTGCTGACCGGCCAGCAACTGCGGATCGCGCAGCTGGTCGCCGAGGGTGCCACCAACCGGGAGATCGCCGCCCGGATGTTCCTCTCCACCCGTACGGTCGACCACCACCTGCGCAACATCTTCCACCGACTCAACATCCGCTCCCGCACGGAACTCGCCCGCGCCCTCTCCTGACCCCACCCC
>NZ_JBPQTK010000264.1:0-1861 GCF_051386315.1 Micromonospora sp. URMC 107 | reverse complement strand
GTGTGGTGGAGGTGGTGGCGTAGTTGGTGGGTGTCGAGGTTGGTGCCGGTGACGTAGGCGATGAGGTGGCGGCCGGTGGGGAGTGGGCGGGTGGTGACGAAGGCGGTTTCGACGTGGGGTTGGGCGCGTAGGGCGGTTTCGATTTCGCCGGGTTCGATGCGGTAGCCGTTGATGGCGATCTGTTCGTCGGTGCGGCCGAGGAATTCGAGGGTGCCGTCGGTGCGCAGGCGGCAGAGGTCGCCGGTGCGGTAGAGGCGGCTGCCGGGTGGCCCGTACGGGTCGGGCAGGAACCGCTCCGCCGTCTGCCCGGGCTTGTTCAGGTAGCCGCGGCTGACCACGTCACCGCCGACGCAGACCTCGCCGGGCGCCCCGGGCGGGACGAGCTGGAGGTCGGGGCCGAGGAGGTGGAGGCGGGCGCCGGCGATGGGGGTGCCGAGGTCCGGTCGGTGGACTCCGTCGGGGGCGACGGGCCCGACGGTGACGGCGACGGTGGTCTCGGTGGGCCCGTAGATGTTGAACAGGGTGTACGGCGCGTGCGCGGACGGCCGGGAGGTGAGGGCGTCCCCGCCGGTGAAGATCGTGCGCAGGCGGCTGGTGGACGGGGTCGGCAGCCGCAGGACGGCCTCCGCGACCGGGGTCGGCAGGAACGTCCTCGTCACGCCCTCCCGGACGAGCCAGTCGTGCAGCGCGGCGGGGTCGAGGCGGTCGGCCGGGTCGGCGACGTGCAGGGTGGCGCCGCTGACCAGGGCCGGCCAGATCTCCCAGATCGCGGCGTCGAAGCCGAGGCTGGCCACCTGTCCGTGGCGCTGGCCGGGACCGGTGGGGTGGGTGTCCAGGTGCCAGTGGACCAGGTTGGTCAGCGCCCGGTGCGGAACCATGACGCCCTTCGGGGTGCCGGTGGACCCGGAGGTGTGGATGACGTACGCCACCTGCTCCGGGTGGATGCCGACCAGGGGCGGTGCGGCCACGGCCGTGTCCGGTCCGGGACGCGGGGCGAGGGCGACGACGCCGGGGGGTGTGTCGGTGTTGTCGGGGTCTTCGGTGATGAGGATGGTGACGCGGGAGTGGGTGATGAGGTGGTGTCGGCGTGCGGGGGGTGCGGTGGGGTCGACGGGGAGGTAGGCGGCGCCGGTTTTGAGGACGGCGAGCATGGCGGTGATGGCGGGTGCGCCGGGTGGCAGGCTGACGGCGACGGGGTGGTCGGGTCGGGCGCCGTGGCGTAGGAGTTGGTGGGCGAGGTGGTTGGACCACTCGTCGAGTTCCCGGTAGGTGAGCGTGCCCGTGCCGTCGACGATCGCCGCGGCGTCGGGCTGTCGCCGGGCCGCGTCCGTCACCAGCCGCGGCACGCACCCCAGGTCGTCGGCCCACCGTCCGGTCCTCCCGGCCGCCGGCGGGCCCACCTCGGTCGCCTGGTTGCCTGCCCGGTCCGGGCCGTCGGCTGCCTCGGGCCGTCGTGCCGCACGACCGGTGCCCGGCCGGCGCCGGCGCCCCGTGGACAGCGCCGCGAGCCGTTCCCGCTGGGCGTCGGTGACGGCCTCCACCGTGGACAGCGGCCGGTCGGGGTCCGCCAGCACGGCGGCGACCAGGGCCCGGTAGCTGTCGGCCAGGTCGGCCACGGTGCCGGGCTCGTACAGGTCGCAGGCGTAGCTGAAGTACACGCTCACGGCGTCGGTCCCCACCTCCGCGTGGACGGTGAGGTCGAACTTCGCGGTTCCCGCCTCGGCCGGCATCGGTCGCATCGTCGCGGTGTGCAGTGGCACGGGCCCGTCGGCGATGCCCGTGACGTTGCCGCCGGTGAAGACGGTTTGGATGAGGGGTGGGGTGTGGCGGTCGCGGGTGGGTCGGGTGCCTTCGACGAGAT
>NZ_JBPQTK010000263.1:0-1989 GCF_051386315.1 Micromonospora sp. URMC 107 | reverse complement strand
CCACCGGGCTGGTGGCGGGGCTGTTCTTCGCGTTCACCTGCGCGGTCATGCCGGGTCTGGCCGCGACCGACGACCGGACGCTGGTCGGCACGATGCAGTCGGTCAACCGGAGGATCCTCAACGGCTGGTTCCTCAGCGCCTTCCTCGGCGCGGTGCCGCTGCTCGCCGTGGCCGCCGCCGCGCACCTGACCCGGGGCGGCCCGGTCCTGTTCTGGACCGTCGCCGCGTTGGCCTGCCACCTGGTCACCGTCGGGGTCACCGTGCGGCTCAACGTGCCGCTCAACGACCGGTTGGAGGCCGCCGGTCCGGTGGACCGGATCGCCGACCCGGCCGAGGTGCGGGCCTGGTTCGAGGCGGCCTGGGTGCGCGGGAACCTCGTCCGCACGCTCTCCTCGGTGGCCGCGTTCGCCTGCCTGATCGCCGCCCTGCTGGCCCGGCACGGCTGACCGCCGCCGCACTGCCGCCTGGCGCGGCAGGCATGGGCGGCGCGGCGTGGGGGAACCGTGCCCGTATGAGGATGAGCAGCACCCCGGCCGTGGCGGCCTCCAGCGAGGAGACGGGCCCGGACGGCGTACGGGAGCCGGCCGGCGAGGTGCACGCCTGGCTGCCCGGGCAGAACCAGACCGTCTGCGGGCTCCCGCTCAGCCGGACCCGGCTGCGCCGCTTCCCGCACGTGCGATTCGAGTACACGTCGACGGACGTGCTCACCGAGGCGGACCCGGTCGGCCGGATCTGCCCACGCTGCCTGGCTGCCTCCGACGGCCGGCGTCGGGGCGGGCAGAAGAACTGGGTCCGGCACTCGCCCCGGCCCTGACGGCGGCGAGCCGCAGCGCGGATCCGTGGGCGACGACAGCCCGGCCCGACCGCCGCGATTGACTCGTGGCTGACCGGGTACGGGGCGGACATGCGGATCGTGGTGGTGGGGGCGACCGGCAACGCGGGCACCGCCCTGTTGCGCCGGCTGCGGCGGGAACGCGGACTGGACCTCGCCGGGGTGGCCCGCCGGCTGCCCGGGCCGGAGTGCGGCGAACCGTACGACCAGGTGGAGTGGCACTCCTGCGACGTCGGCCTGCCCGGCGCGGCCGACCAGCTCGCCGAGGTCTTCGCCGGGGCCGACGCGGTCGTGCACCTGGCCTGGCAGATCCAGCCCAGCCACGACCAGCGGGTGCTGCACCGGACCAACGTCGGCGGCAGCGCGGCCGTGATCGACGCCGTGGTCCGCGCCGGCGTGCCCGCCCTGGTGTACGCGTCGTCGGTCGGCGTCTACGCGCCCGGCCCGAAGGACCACCCGGTCTCCGAGCGCTGGCCGGCGACCGGGGTGCCCGGCTCGTCGTACAGCCGGGACAAGGCCGAGGTGGAGGCGCTGCTCGACCGGGCGGAGCGGGAACACCCGGGGCTGCGGGTGGTGCGGCTGCGGCCCGGCCTCAACTTCCAGCGGGCGGCGGCCACCGAGATCACCCGCTACTTCCTCGGCCCGTTCGCGCCCGTCCGGCTGCTGCGCTTCGGCCGGATCCCGCTGGTGCCGACGAACCGGCGGCTGCGGATGCAGGCGGTGCACACCGACGACGTCGCCGACGCGTACGCCCGGGCGATCCTGGGTGACGCGCGCGGCGCGTTCAACGTCGCCGCGGACCCGGTGCTGACCCCGGAGCTGGTGGCCCGGCACTTCCACGGCTGGACCGTGCCCGTCGCCGCCCCGGTGCTGCGCGTCGCCGCCGCGCTGACCTGGCGGGCACGGCTGCAACCGATCGACGCCGGCTGGGTGGAGCTGGCGCTGCACGCGCCGCTGATGTCGAGCGAGCGCGCCGAGACGGAGCTGGGCTGGCACCCGCGCCACGACGCGCTCAGCGCGCTCAAGGAACTCTTCGCCGGCATGGCCGACGGCGCGCACACCGCCAGCCCGCCGATGTCGGCGGCCGGCCACCTCCCGGGCCGCCCCGCCGCCCTGCTGCGCGGCCGCCCCGCCGGCCACGGCAACCCCTACTGACC
>NZ_JBPQTK010000262.1:0-2011 GCF_051386315.1 Micromonospora sp. URMC 107 | reverse complement strand
GGTGGGTGGGGCGTTCGGTCCGGTGGGAGGTGCGGGCCAGGACCTAGGATCAGCGGCATGACTCCGGAAGAGGTCGGCCAGCGGATGGTCGCGCTGCTCGCGCCCGCCGAGGTGACCCCGTCGGTCTCCGGCGGCCAGGCGCACGCCCGCGCGACCGTCGACGTACCGCCGGCGAACTGGCCGGACGCGCTCCGCGCCGCCCGCGACGACGCCGAGCTGGCCTGCGACTACTTCGACTGGCTCTCCGCCGTCGACGAGCTCGCCGGTGGCTTCGACGTGGTGGCGCACCTCTGGTCCACCACCCGCCGGCACGGGCTCCTGCTGCGCACCCGGGTGCCCCGGGAGGCCCCGGCGGTCGCCTCGGTCATCGACGTCTATCCGGGTGCCGGGTGGCACGAGCGGGAGACGCACGAGATGTTCGGCATCGACTTTCCCGGCCACGCCGGGCTGGCGCCGCTGCTGCTGCCGCCCGAGTTCGAGGGTCACCCGCTGCGCAAGGAGTTCGTGCTCGCCTCCCGGGTGGCGAAGCCCTGGCCGGGCGCCAAGGAACCGGGCGAGTCCGAGGCCGGCGGCGGTCGCCGGCCGATCCGCCCGCCGGGCGTGCCCGCGCCGGGGGAGTGGGGGACGACGCCGACGCCGGCCGGTGCGGGCGGGGTCGGGGAGGGGCCGCGCGGCGGCACCCCGGCGCGCCCGGCCCGGGAGCGGCCCGCCCGGCCGGCCCCGGGGGCCCGTCCACCCCGTACCGCCCGGCCCGCCGCCACCGCAGACGGCCCGGCGCCGGCCGACCCGGCGGCCGTCCGGCCCGCCGACGCCGGTCCGCCGCCCGCGGCGCCCGGTGGCCGGCCGGCCAACTCCGACCCGCCGGCGGACCGGCCGACACCGCAGGGGCCAGCCGCGTCGGAGCGGTCCGGCGACGACGGAGGTACGCCCTGATGCCGCTGTGGTTGGAGCTGGTCATCCGGGTGGGGGGCGTGCTCGTCGCGTTCCTCACCCTGCCGCTGCTGGTCGGGCAGGCCGAGCACAAGGTGATGGCGCACATGCAGGGCCGGCTCGGCCCGATGTACGCGGGCGGCTTCCACGGCTGGGCCCAGCTGGTGGCCGACGGCGTGAAGTTCGTGCAGAAGGAGGACGTCACGCCCCGGGAGGCGGACCGGGCGGTCTTCCGGCTCGCCCCGGCGGTCGCCCTCGTGCCATACCTGCTGGTGCTGCTGGTGATCCCGCTCGGCCCGGACGACCTGGTCGGGCAGCCGCTGGACATCGGCCTGTTCTTCGTGCTGGCCGTGGTGGGCGTGGGCGTCGTGGCGGTGCTGATGTCGGCCTGGGCGTCGGCCAACAAGTACAGCCTCCTCGGCGGCCTGCGCGGGGCGGCCCAGCTGCTCGGCTACGAGCTGCCGCTGGTGCTGGCCGCCGCGTCGGTGGCGATGGCGGCCGGCACGCTCAGCCTCTCCGGCATCGTCGAGGCGTGGCAGCCGTGGTGGCTGCTCTGGCAGGCCCCCGCCATGGTCGTCTTCTTCCTCGCCGGGCTCGCCGAGATCCGCCGCCCGCCGTTCGACATGCCGGTCGCCGACTCCGAGCTGGTCTTCGGTTACATGACGGAGTACACGGGCCTGCGGTTCGCGTTCTTCCTGCTCGCCGAGTACGTCGGCATCGTGGTGATCGCCGCGCTCACCACCGTGCTCTTCCTCGGCGGCTGGCAGGGCCCGTTCGCCGACGCGCAGCTCGGCTGGCTGTGGACCCTGCTGAAGGTCTTCGCCGTCTCGTTCCTGATCATCTGGCTCCGGGTGTCCTACCCCCGGCTGCGCGAGGACCAGCTCCAGCGCCTCTGCTGGCTCGTGCTGGTCCCCGTCTCCCTGGGCCAGCTCGTCCTCACCGCCGCCGTCCGCGTGGCGCTGTAGGAGAAGGCCCGTCCCGACCCCGGCGGGCCGGCGCGCGTGCCGTGTCGGCAGCCGGAGCTGCGGGGCGCGCCGTCAGCGCAGCGGGGTGTGGGCGGGGTCGACGCGCTCGGCGGGCG
>NZ_JBPQTK010000261.1:0-2028 GCF_051386315.1 Micromonospora sp. URMC 107 | reverse complement strand
CCCCCGCCGGCCGGGCGGTCGCCGCGCGGTGGCGGCGGTCGGCTGTGGCAGGTCGTGGTCGGCGGCGCGGCCGTCCTCGCGCTGCTCGCGCTCTGCGGCCTCGGCGCCGCCGCCCTGCTGGCCGAGCGCGACAGGACCCCGCAGGCCGCCCCCACCGCCCAGCCCGAGTCCGCCGAGGTCGAGGCGCAGGCCCTCGACTCCCGGGAGACCGACCAGGCGCCGCTGACCGCCAAGGAGCTCTTTCCCGGCAAGCAGCTCGTCGTCGCCGACGGGGAGCCCGCCTACCGGGTGTTGAAGAGCCAGTCCAGCGCCAGCTGCGCGGTGGCCGCCACCGGTGAGGTCGCCGACCTGCTGGTCCGCCTCGGCTGCACCCAGGTGGTCCGGGCCACGCTGCAGACGCCCGACGGCGACCACCTCGTCACCACCGGGTTGTTCAACCTGACCGACCGGGCCAACGCCGAGCGCGCGCGGGACCGGATCCGGCTGCTGCTCGACGAGCGGGAGGGCCGGTTCCGGGGCATGGCGGCCGACGCGGACAGCGCGGCGATCGCCACCGCGCCGGCCCGAGTCGGCTGGCAGGTGCGCGGCCACTACCTCGCGTTCGCGGTGGTCGTCCGCAGTGACGGCGAGACCATCAGGTCCGGCGACACGAAGGCCCGGGAGATCCTCTTCGACATGATCGAGCTGCACCTCAACCGGGGCGTGCTGGAGCGCCGGGCGGACGGCGGTACGGCCGGCCAGCCGACCGACGAGGGCGCGGGCGACACCGGCACCCAGGACGGGGGCGAGTGACCGGATCGCGATGGGAACGGGTGCGTGGGCCACGGCCGCGCGCCCGTTCCGCGTGTCGCCACCGGCCTCTCACGCCCGGAGTTCGACCCGGTGCTCCCGTAGCAGGTCGAGCATCCGGTCGTGCGGGACCGCGTATCTGACCCGCCCCTCGACGCCGACGGTGGTGCGCGCCATGAACAGCGAGTTCAGCAGCGCCTCCTCCACGGCCTCCAGCACCGCCGCGAAGACCGGCTCCAGGTCGGACTCCGGCGCCGTCGGTGTCCGGGTGTCGGCGGTGGAGAACGCCAGGGCGTAGTCGCCGCTGCCGCCGGCGAAGTCCGAACCGACCAGTGCCATGGCGAAGATGGCCCGACGGGCGACGCGACCCAACTGCCGCGCGTCGAGCCGCCCGTCCGTGGCGACCACGATCACGCAGGAGTTCCCCGGCTGCGCGGGCCGGCCCGGGGGCGGCGGGGTCGGCACGCCCACCTGCCCGGGCCGGATCGGCACCCCGGACACCCGCAGCACCCCCGAGAAGTTGGCCTGCACCAGCACACCGACGGTGACCGTGCCGCGCGACGTCGTGGCGAGCCGCGAGGACGTCCCGATGCCGGCCTTGAAGCCGAGGGCCGCGGTGCCCGTACCGGCGCCGACCGCGCCCTCCGCGGGCAGTCCGCCGCGGGCCTCCGCCAGCGCGCCGAGGACGTGCTCCGCCCGCACCGGCCGCGCCCGGATGTCGGACAGGAACCCGTCATTGGTCTCCGCCACCACCGGGTTCAGCGACTCGACCGCCTCCCGGCCCGGCTGGCGGAGCATGTAGGTGACCAGCGCGTCCGCCGCCCGGAACGTCGACAGCGTCGCGGTCAGCACCACGGGCGTCTCGATCTCGCCCAGCTCGGCCACCTGGGTCGAACCGACCATCTTGCCGTGCCCGTTGCCCACGAACAGCCCCGCCGGCAGCGACCGGCGGTCGGTCAGCTGGTCCGGGACGATCGCCGTCACCCCGCTCCGGATGCTGTCCCCGTCGACCAGCGTGGTGTGGCCCACCCGTACGCCGGGCACGTCGGTGACGGCGTTCAGCGGTCCCGTCGGCAGCGCCCCGACGACGATGCCGAGGTCCCGGCCACGGCGAGGTTCCTGCACGGCTTCCACTCCCCTGACGGTCGACGATGCTCTGCGGCGGACGGGATCCTCGTGGCCACCGTGCAGGCCGACGCGTTCTGCCAGGCGATGGTGCGCAGCCTCGTCGGCGCGATG
>NZ_JBPQTK010000260.1:0-2091 GCF_051386315.1 Micromonospora sp. URMC 107 | reverse complement strand
GGTTAGGGGGCGGGGGTTAGTGGAGGGTGGATAGTTCGCGGGTCAGGTTGGCTCGGGCCTGGGACTCCCAGCGCCGGGCCGGCTCCGGTAGCCGGAACAGCGCCGGCAGGGCGAGCAGACCGGCGAGCACCCGGGCGCGGCCGGCCCGGAAGGCCGGCTCGGGCACGTGCGCGTACTCCCGGCGGATCGCCGCGGCGTAGCGGTCGTACGCCTCGGGCGGTGTCGCCAGGACGGCGAGGTCGGCGTCGCAGAGCAGCGCGCCGTCGGTGTCGCCCGGCGTCACGGCGTGCCCGGCGGTGAGCAGCACCAGCCGGCGCACCTCGGCCACGGCGTCGGCCGGCAGGCCCGCCCGGGTGAGCAGCGTGCCGGCGAGCGCCGCGCTGTCGCGCTCGTTGGCGTCGCCCCCGGCGCGCGGGTCGTAGACCGCGTCGTGGCACCAGGCCGCGAGGCGCACCAGGTCCGGCCGCCCGGCCGCCGGCGCGTGGGCGTCGACCACGTCGAGGACGGCCGCCAGGTGGTCGGCGTCGTGGTAGTGCCGGTGCGGCTCCCGCCAGCGGGTCAGCAGGTCCTCACCGACCCGGGTCAGCTCCGCAACGTCGGTCATTCCGGCGCCCCGGGCCGCGGCCCGCCACCGGTCGAGAAGGTCGACCACCCGGCCGAGTCTGCCGTACCGCCGGCCGCGCCGAGGATTCACCCGGCGCGGCACGGGTAGTCCCCGCCATGGCCGTGGCCCGGGACCGTCGACCCTCACTGGTGCGACGCGCCATCCTGCGTGACCGGGCGGCGGACGTCGACGGGGCCCGGATCGCCGAGGCGGTGGAGCAGCTGCGCCACCGCAGCAAGACCACCCTGCACGACCGCCTGCACCGGCTGCGGATGGCGATGGGCCTCGCCGTGCAGGCCGGCCTCGCCGCCGGACTGTCCTGGCTGGCGGCGCACGAGCTGCTCGGCAACCCGCAGCCGGTCTTCGCGCCGATCTCCGCGGTCGGCACCCTCGCCGCCTCGGTCGGCCAGCGGTTCCGTCGCACGGTGGAGCTGATCGTCGGGGTGGCGATCGGGGTCGCCGTCGGCGACTTCCTCATCTACCTGCTCGGCACCGGCCCCTGGCAGCTCGGCCTGGTGGTCACCCTGGCCATCCTGCTGACCATCTTCGCGGGCGCCAGCGTGGCCATCGTCATCCAGGCGGCGGCCACGGCGGTGCTGATCGTCACGCTGAGCCCGTCGACCGAGAACCTGGAGATCCCCCGGTTCATCGACGCGTTCATCGGCGGCGGCATCGCGCTGCTGGTCACCGCGATCCTGCTGCCGCTCAACCCGCTGCGGGTCATCAACCGCGCCGCCCGGCCCGCCCTGGACCTGCTCGCCGCCCAGCTCGACGTCACGGCGGACGCCCTGCGGGAACGGGACCGGGACAAGGCCCAACGGGCACTGGACCGGCTCCGCAACAACCAGGAGGAGCTGACCGCCTTCACCGAGGCCATCGAGGGGGCGAAGGAGACCGCCATGCTCTCGCCGGTGCGGTGGCACCGGCGGGACGAGCTCACCCACTACGCCGAGGCCGCCGGCCCGATCGACCGGGCGATGCGAAACGCCGGCACCCTGACGCGGCGCGCGGTGACCCTGATCGAGGACGAGGAGCCCATCCCGGAGACGATGCCCGACGCGGTGGCCCATCTCGCCGAGTCCGTGCGCCTGCTCAAGCACGAGTTCGCCGTCGGCGACGAGCCGGAGCAGTCCCGGGAGCGGGCGCTGCGAGCGGTCAGCGAGGCCGGCCGGGCGTACGCCGAGGGGGTCGGCTTCTCCGGCAGCGTGGTGGTCGCGCAGGTGCGGACCACCGCCAGCGACCTGATGGTGGCCTCCGGCGTCACCCAGGAGGAGGCCAATCGCGGGGTCCGGCAGTCGTTCGGCGACCAGGACCGGCCGCGCGGTGAGGGTGAGCGGGAGGGTGTCCCGAAGCCGCCCACCGCCCCGCCGGTCGGCTGACCGCACGTCCGTCGACCCGCTCAGGCCCGCAGGGCGCGGGCGAGGCGGCGGACGGCCTCGTCCATGAGGTCGGGCGGGGCGGCGGCGTAGGTGAGGCGTAGGTGGGGG
>NZ_JBPQTK010000259.1:0-2114 GCF_051386315.1 Micromonospora sp. URMC 107 | reverse complement strand
CTGCGGGGCTCGCAAGCTCACTCCTCGCGCTCACCGTGCTGGCCTTTCGTTCGCGACTGCGGGGCTCGCAAGCTCACTCCTCGCGCTCACCGGCCCTACTTCCGCAGCTTCGGGTCGAGTGCCTCGCGCATCGCCTCGCCGAGCAGGGTGAAACCCAGCGCGGTGACGATGATGGCGAGGGCGGGCAGGATCGCCAGCCGGGGCGCGGAGTCCAGGTACTGCTGCGCGTCGGCGAGCATCACCCCCCACTCGGGGATGGAGGCGTCGTTGTTGCCGAGGCCGAGGAAGGAGAGCGCCGCGGCCTCGATGATCGCGGTGGCCAGCGTGAGGGTGGCCTGCACGATGACCGGGGCGAGCGAGTTCGGCACCACGTGGGCCAGCGCGATCTTCGGCTTCTTCACGCCCAGCGAGACGGCGGCCAGGACGTAGTCGCTGTTCGCCTGGGAGATCATCGAGCCGCGCAGCAGCCGGGCGAAGACCGGCACCGACACCACGCCGACCGCGATCATGACCGTGGTCAGACCGGCGCCGAGCAGGGCGGCGATGCTGATCGCCAGCAGCAGGCTCGGCATGGCCAGCAGCATGTCGACGAAACGCATCAGCACGTTGTCGACCGCCCGGCCCCACCGGCCGCCGAGGCCGGCGGCGGCACCGGCGATCCCGCCGATCAACGAGCCGACGGCGAGGCCGATCAGGGTGGACACCACGCCGACCAGCAGGGTCTGCCGGGCGCCGACGATCATGCGGCTGAACTCGTCGCGACCGATGTGGTCGACGCCGAACCAGTTCTCCGACCGGAAGCCGGGGAAGTCGCCGAGGCGGATCTCGCCCTTCCAGAGCTGGGCGTCCGGGGGGTGCGGGACGAAGAACGGCCCGAGGACGGCGACCAGCAGGAACAGGCTCAGGATCACCGCGCCGACGATCGCCGCCGGGTTGCGCCGCAGCCGGCGGAACGCCTCCTTCCAGAGGCTGACGCCGCGCTCGTCCTCCCGGGCCGCCAGCTCAGAGAGCCGGTCGATCTTTTCCTTCTTCTTGCCGCTGGTGATCGTCATCGGACCCTCACCCTCGGGTCGATCAGGCTGTAGGAGAGGTCGACCAGGAGATTCACCAGCACGTACACCACCGCGATGATCAGGATGAAGCCCATCAGGACCGGATAGTCACGCTGGCTGATCGCCTCGTAGATGAAGGCTCCGATGCCGCTGAAGGCGAAGACGGTCTCGGTCAGCACCGCGCCGGAGAGCAGGCCACCGGTGAGCAGGCCGATCGAGGTGACCACCGGCAGCATCGAGTTGCGCAGCACGTGCCGGCGCCGGACCGTGCTCTCGGTCAGGCCCTTCGCCTCGGCGGTGCGCACGAAGTCCTCGTTGAGCACCTCCAGCACGCTGGCGCGGGTGATCCGGACGATGATCGCCAGGGGGATGCTGGCCAGCGCGACGGCCGGCAGCACCAGGTGCCAGAGCGCGTCGGCGGCGGCGTCCCACTCCCGGGTCATGATCCCGTCGAGGACGAAGAAGTTGGTGATCCGCGTCGCCCCGAGCGTCGGGTCCTGCCGGCCGCTCGCCGGGAACCAGCCGAGGTTCTCCGCGAAGATCGCCTTGAGCACGTACGCGAGGAAGAAGACGGGGATGCAGATGCCGATCAGGGAGCCGCCGACCGAGAGGTGGTCGAGCATCCGGCCGCGGCGTCGGGCCGCCAGGTAGCCCAGCGGGATGCCGAGGCCGATCGCGATCAGCATCGCGGTGATGGAGAGCTCCACCGTGCCGGGGAAGCGCTCGACGAACTCGGTGACGACGGTGCGCTTGGTGGAGGTCGACGTGCCCAGGTCCAGGCGGATCAGCCGCCGCACGAACCGGCCGTACTGCACCAGGATCGGCTCGTCGAGGCCCATGTTGCGCCGGATCTGGGCGCGCATCTCGGGCGTCCCGCGCTCACCGAGGATGGCGGTCTCGGGACCGCCGGGCAGTCGGCGGAGCCAGATGAACAGCAGGAGGGAGAGCCCGAACAGCGTGGGTATCAGCTGGAGCAGGCGTCTGACGATGAACCGGAACACGGCGGCCTCGTAAGGGGTACGGAGGGTCGGGGGGGGGGGGGGGGGGGGGGGGGGGGGGGGG
>NZ_JBPQTK010000258.1:0-2260 GCF_051386315.1 Micromonospora sp. URMC 107 | reverse complement strand
CCCCCCCCCCCCCCCCCCCCCCCCCTTCTCGCGTACGTGCCTCAGGCGGTGCGGCGCTGACGCAGCCAGAGCACCGGGCCGCTGACCAGGTAACCGACCACGATCAGGGCGAAGGTGAGCCGGATGTCGATCAGCGCGCCGATCACCGGGGCCAGCCACAGCCACGGCGGAAGCTTCACCAGCCGCGCGAGCTTGGCGTAGGGGAAGCTGGAGACCATGGCGAAGGCGAGCAGTGCCACGCCGGCGACCAGGACGATGCCCGGCACGGGCAGCCCGATGGCGACGGTCAGGGCGAGCACGGCGGCCGCCATGGTGGTGGGCACGCCGCAGAAGAACCTGCCGTCCTTCGGCGAGACGTTGAACCGGGCGAGCCGGATCGCCGCGCACGCCGCCACGAGGGCGCAGGCCACCGCGGCGGCCGGTGTGGAGACCGAGCCGGCCAGCGAGGCGTAGACCACCACCGGGGCGGCGAGGCCGAACGAGCACATGTCGGCCAGCGAGTCCATCTGCGCGCCGAACGGGCTGGCCACCCCGAACCTGCGGGCGAGCGCGCCGTCGAGGCCGTCGAAGACGACGCAGGCGATCAGGCAGAGCGCGGCGACGCGCACCTCGCCCTGCATGGCCAGGAAGATGGCCAGCATGCCGAGCATCAGGCTGCTGAGCGTGCAGGCGTTGACCACCGCGAACTTCATCCGGCGGGCGAGGGTGCGTTCGCCGGGAAGCAGCGGGATCGACATCGCCGGCTCGTCGACCGGTGTCGTGGGGCCGAGGGCGGGGCTGACCGGGACGATCGAGGCGACCTCGGCGCGCTCGACCCGGGGCAGCCCGTAGCGGCGACGCGGCCGGTCGGCGTAGCGGTGCTCGGGCATCGAGAGGTCGCTGCCTCCGTGCAGGTCACCGTCGCGGCGCCCCACTCGGACCAGCAGCACCTGCCGGGCGAGCGAACTGCTGCGGCGCAACGGGCCCGCCCAGCGACGCCCTGCGGGACGCGGACTGTCAGTGGTACGACGCCGGCGCCATGGGGCTCTCGGCACGTTTCCTCCATCACCGGATCGGCTGACCGCCGCGAGGGCGGGTGTCCGGCTGTCTCGTGCCGGACCTTTCTGGCCCGGCAGCCGTTTTGCGGAGTACACCATCGCATAGGGGAACGGGGGTTGGCGATAGCTGCCGGCGGTACTTATATCTGGTCCAACCGCGCGAACCGCTCTCTTATTCCCATCCCGGGCTCCATCGCCCGTTTCCTCCACCAACCCCACATCGAATGTACCGGACCCCGCCCCCGCCGGCTCGGCGAGCGGGCGCCGGGGACACCGATGTCCGGTTACGGACGATCGTCGGCGGCGGTCCCGGCCAGCGCCGGGGCGGCGATCACGGACGGTCGTCGGCGGGCACCCCGGCCAGCGCCAGGGCGGCGATCTCGGTGAGCGGCAGGCCGGCGAGCTGCCCGGGCGCGAACCAGCCCGCGCGGGCGGTGGAGCCGCCGGCGAGCTCGGTCACCCGCGGCTCGGTGGGCGCGTCCACCGCCACCCGGTAGACCACCCGGATGCCGTGCCAGTCGAGCGGGCGCCCCTCCGGGCCCAGCGCGGCCGGGTTGTGCAGGTTGTCGACGCCGATCAGCTCGACCACCCGGCCGAGCTGGCCAGCCTCCTCGACCGGTTCGCGCAGCAGCGCGGCGACCGGCTGCTCGCCGTGGTCGGTCCCGCCGCCGGGCAGGTGCCACCGGCCGGCGCCCGGGTAGCCGTCGGCGATCATGGTGAGCAGCACCCGGCCGGCGGGGTCGGTGACCAGGCCGTACGCCCCGAAGCGCTGCCTCCGGTCGGCCGGGGGCGCGGTGGCCGGCCCCGCCGCCGGCGAGCGGGGCAGATCCGGCGGCAGCGGCGACACGGGCAGGCCGAGCAACTCGGCGGTGAACGGCATCAACGGCAACGTCGCCGCCTCGACGGTCGTGAACCAGCCCACCTCGTCGCTGCCGCCGGCGGGCTCCGGCCGCAGTTCGCCGCCTCGTGCGGCGACGTCGAAGACCAGGCGGTCGGTGTGCACCGCCACGTCGGCGTCACGGAAGGTCGTCACGTCGGCGAGCACGGCCCGCAGCCCGGTGACTTCCACCGTGAGGCCGGTCTCCTCGGCGAACTCGCGGACCACGGCGTGCGCCGGGTGCTCGGCGTGCTCGAGCCCGCCCCCGGGAAGCTGCCAGACGCCCGGGAACGGGCACGAGCCGGAGCCCCGGGCCAACAACACCCGCCCGCCCGAGCCCCGACAC
>NZ_JBPQTK010000257.1:0-2280 GCF_051386315.1 Micromonospora sp. URMC 107 | reverse complement strand
AGGCAGGGGCGGCGAGCGGGCACTCATGATCGGTTGACGCTCCGCCGGGCTCCGCGCTGCCCTCCGCCCGGGCCGACGTCAACGGATCATGGGGACACCGACCATGGACCAACCGGGCCGTGATCATGACGTCAATTACCCACCACGGCCGGGAAACGTCCACGCCGCCCTGATCACCGGACGCCACGGGTGCAGGCGGCGAGCTACGCGGGGCAGGCGGGCAGGCGGCGGCGCTACGCGGACAGGCGGCGGCGCTACGGGCGCAGGCGGGCAGCGGCGGCGCAGCGAGTGCGGGTGGGCAGGCAGACGCTAGCGGTGCACGCAGTCATGCCCCTGGGATGGAGAGTGAGCCGAGGACGGCGAGCAGACAGCGACGGGGTGTGGCCCGCCGTGCCCGGCGCAGGGATCAAGCCTGACCGCCCGGAGTCGGGTACGGCGGGCCACACCCCCACCACGGCGGACCCGCAACCGACACGACGCCGCGCCACCACCACGACAAGACGCCGCCCGGCCACCCCCGAGACGGCGAGCAGGCGCGTACGAGTGACCGCCGACACATAAGATACGAACCGGTTCCGTATCGATAACCGGCCGCCTACGCTGACACCCTGAATTACGAGTCTGACCCGTATCGAAACGGGGCCGGGGGGAGAACACGAAGATGCCACCGCACGAGAACACGGGACACCCGAGGAGGTGGGCGATCCTCGGGGTGCTGGTGATCAGCCTCCTCGTGGTCGTCCTGGACAACACGATCCTCAACGTCGCGCTGCGCACGCTCGCCGACCCGGTGCAGGGCCTCGGCGCCAGCCAGGGCGAGCTGGAGTGGTCGATCAACTCCTACACGCTGGTCTTCGCCGGCCTGCTGTTCACCTTCGGCGTGCTCGGCGACCGGGCCGGGCGCAAGCGCTTCCTGCTGATCGGCCTGGTGCTCTTCGGGCTGGCGTCGCTGCTGTCGGCGTACGCGCAGAGCCCCGCGCAGCTCGTCGCGGCCCGCGCGCTGATGGGGGTCGGCGGCGCGGCCATCATGCCGGTGACGCTCTCGATCATCTCCAACGTCTTCGACCCCCGCGAGCGGGGCCGGGCGATCGGCGTCTGGGCCAGCGCGGTCGGCCTGGCCGTGGCCATCGGCCCGATCCTCGGCGGCGCGCTGCTGGAGCACTACTGGTGGGGCTCGGTCTTCCTGATCAACGTCCCGGTGGTGGCGCTGGGCGTGGTGCTGGTGGCGGTGCTCGTGCCCGAGTCGCGGGACCCGCAGCCGGGTCGCGTCGACGTCGTCGGCGTGCTGCTGTCGGTGGTCGGGCTCGTCGCGTTGACGTACGGCATCATCGACGGCGGCGAGCACGGCTTCGGCCGCCCGCTGGTCTGGGCCGCGATCCTCGGCGGCCTGGCGGTGCTGGCCTGGTTCGTCGCGTACGAGCGGCGCAGCGACCATCCGTCGCTGGACGTGCGGCTGTTCCGGGTGCCCCGCTTCGCCGCCCCGGTGGCCATCGTCGGGCTGGTCTTCTTCGCCGCGATGGGCGTGATGTTCTTCAGCTCGTTCTACCTGCAACTGGTGCGTGGCTTCAGCCCCCTGGAGACCGGCCTGCTCTACCTGCCCTTCGCCGCGGCCCAGCTCGTCTTCGCCCCGAGCAGCGCGGCGATGGTCCGCCGGTACGGCGGCAGGGCGGTCGCGACGGTCGGGCTGGCGCTGACCGTGGTCGCGCTCGGCGCGTTCGCCTTCGTCGACGCGACCACCCCGATCTGGGTGGTGCTGGTCGTCTTCTTCCTCCAGGGCACCGGGATGGCCAACATCATGCCCCCGGCCACGGAGTCCATCATGTCGGCGCTGCCCCGGGAGAAGGCCGGCGTCGGCTCGGCGGTCAGCAACACGGTCCGGCAGGTGGCCGGCGCGCTCGGCGTTGCGGTGCTCGGGTCGGTGCTCTCCGCCGTCTACCGCGCCGACGTCGACCCCGCCCTGCGCGACCTGCCCGCCGAGGCGCGCGAGGTGGCCGGCGAGTCCATCTCCGGCGCGTACGCCGCGGCGGGTCAGCTCGGGCCGGCGGCGCCGCGGCTGCTCGCGGTCGCCGACGACGCCTTCCTGGCGGCGATGCACTGGGCGGCGGGCCTCGCCGCCGTGATCGCCGCGCTCGGCGTCCTCGTGGTGCTGCGCTGGATGCCCGGCCGCCCCGCCGCCCCGGCGCGGGAGCCGGCGCCGGCGGGGGAACCCGAGTTGGCCGGGACCGCCTAGCTTCGGGAACAATGTCCGACATGACTTCCACCGCCGAGGCTCCTCGGCCG
>NZ_JBPQTK010000256.1:0-2505 GCF_051386315.1 Micromonospora sp. URMC 107 | reverse complement strand
CCGGCGTCCGCGCCCGCCCGACCGTCCGGCGCCCCGGTCGGACCGGAACGCCGGCCGGCCGGAGCGGCCCCGGACGACCGTGCGGGACCGGCCCGGTCAGCAGCGGACGATCGTGGAGTTGCTCAGGCCGACGTTGCTGATGGTCAGGTTGTCCGCGCAGGGGTTCTCCACGATCCGGCTGTTCACCAGGGTGAAGTTGCGCAGCGTGATGTCCCGGTTGCCGGGGAACTCGGAGCGCTCGGCCAGCCGCACCTCGCCGCCGCCGCTGATCGTGCCGCCGCCGGCCGCGATGTCCACCCCCTGGCAGTTCTCGATCAGGATCGCGTTGTTGCCGGTGTCGGCGATGTCCACCCGGTCGATGACGGCGCCGCCGGACTCGGAGACGCAGAAGATCCCCCGGCCGCCGCCGCGCGCCCGGACGGTGCCCACCCGGACGTTGGTCGGGTAGCCGGAGCCGACGCGCCCGTTGCGGTTGGCCATCCGAAAGGCGGCGTACCCCGTGCCGGCGCCGGCGTTCTCGGCGTCGACGGTGGTGACCGTGGCGTTGACGGTCTGGTTGAGCAGCAGGCCCGACTCGCCCACGTCCCGCGCGGTGACGGTGCCGATGGTCAGCCCGTCCACGCCGTACGTCTCGACCGCGTGGGAGCTGGCGCCGGAGACGTACGCGCTGTCGATCCGCACGTTGCGGGTCCACTGGCTGGTGTCCCCACGGTTGTCGATCCGGATGCCGAGCCCGCCGCCGAGGCGCATGTCGATCCGGCCGAGGACGACGTCCGTCACGTTGCGCAGGAAGATCCCGTAGAGCGGGGTGCCCGTGACGGTGAGGTGCCCGACCTCGACGTGGCTGGTGCCGCGGGAGTAGATCGGCGCCTGGTCGCCGCTGCCCGAGCCGGTGACGTTGATCGTGCCGCACACGTCGATCGCCGTGTAGCTGGGCAGGGAGATCCGTGCGCCGGCGCTCATCGAGCCGGAGCCGCGGACGACGACGCGCTGCTTGCTGGTCCGCCCGGCGCTGAGGCTGTTCACGGCGGCCTGGACGGCGGCGCGCATGTCGCTGCCGGTGTGCACCGTCGTGGCGCCGTTGCGGGCGGTCCAGGTGCCGCCGCTGAGCACCGCCTCGGCCTGGAACGCGCCGCTGCCGCAGCCGCCCCCGCCGGAGCCGAGGCCGACGAGCTGCCACTGCTGGTTGGCGCCGTCGAGATCCTGGTACTGCGAGATCATCCCACCGTCCGCCGTGGACCACTGCCACACGTCGAGCGCCTTGTTGGAGTGCCGGTTGACGAGGCGGACGTATCCACCGGTGGAGTCGGCGAGCCGGAAGTGCTGGCGGGTGTTGCCGCTGGCGGCGGTGTTCTGGACGAGTTGGACGCCGTCCTCGGCGTTCGGCAGCTCCAGCACCTTGCCGCTGTGCGCCGAGCGGATCTGGTGGTAGCCGCCGCCCACGTCGACGAAGCGCCACTGCTGCACGGCCAGGTCGTTGCGGGCGTACTGGTTGACCGGCGCGCCATCGGCGGTGGACCAGCCCCAGAGGTCCATGGCCTTGCCGCTGTGCCGGTTGACGAGGACGTAGCTGACGCCGGGGTCGACGGTGGCCGCCGCGGCGGGCCGCGGACCGACGACCGCGGCGGCCCCGACGAGCGCCAGGGCGGCCGTGGCCACCAGGGCGAGGAATCGGCGGGTGGGGGGTCTGTCCGGGTCGGGGGGTGTCATGGGGCTCCTTCGGTTGGTGAGGGGCGGCCGTCGAGATCGCGCGGGCGCACCGCGAGGACCACTCCGGAGGGCGGGAGGGCCGCGCGACCGCCCCGTCGAGGCCGCTGTCGATCCAGTCCCGTCGATGTCAGGGCCATGGTAAACGCTTTCCTCCGCTCGCGTGAGGATCGCCGGCCGGGCCGGTCACGCACGGCCGGGAGGCTGGCCGATTCCTGACAGTCGCCCGGGCCTCGGTCCGGGTGGGCCGGTCGCGCGGCGGGGCCGTCTGCCGTGGTGGCGCGCCCGGCGGCGGCCCGATCGTCCGCGGGAACGGCCGAAACTGGGATTCCACGAAGGCGCCACCGACGTCCCGAATGCTGAGAGACATCTTGGCAGTGGAATCGACGGTCGTGGACTCTCTCTGCGGAGAGCGATGGCTCGGTGGCTCATGGTCACGATGCGTCATCGTCTGTGGTCGTCGACCTGGCACAAGGCGCACGGCCGATCGCTGTAGGTAGTGGGGGGAGTGCTCGGTGGGACGCGTCATGCCAGTTTGCGGTTCGAGGTGAGCGCACCCGCGCGCTCCGCCGGGCCGGTGCGCCGGTCCACCCCGTCCCGCCCGAACGTCCGCCCGGTCACCGCCGACACCCTGCACCGCATGGTCGAGGCCCAGGCCGACCGGACCCCGGACGCCGACGCCGTGTGGTGCGACGGGCAGGTCCTCACCTACGGCCAACTGGACGCGGCGGCCAACCGGTTGGCGAGGTCGGCCACCGTCAGCACCAGCCGGGCCCCGGAGTCCTCGGTCATGAAGGC
>NZ_JBPQTK010000255.1:0-2520 GCF_051386315.1 Micromonospora sp. URMC 107 | reverse complement strand
CCCCCCCCCCCCCCCCCCCCCCCCCCCCCCCCCCCGGCCCGCACCGTCGGGGTGACCGGCGTCCGTCGCGCCCGCTGTGCCATGGTGGTCCTGCCGTCCGGACGCGCCGGACGCGCCGGACGCCGGCACCCGGCACGCCGCCGCGCCGGCCGTAGGCGTCGACGGAGAAGGGGTACGCGGGCGATGGGGGAACAACGGTCCGGGCCGCTCGACGGCGTCCTCGTCGCCGACTTCTCGCGCATCCTCGCCGGACCGTACGCGACCATGCTCCTCGCCGACCTCGGCGCCGAGGTGGTCAAGGTGGAAGGGCCCGGCGGGGACGACACCCGGACCTGGCTGCCGCCCGTGCGGGAGGGGATTTCCACCTACTACCTCGGCGTCAACCGCAACAAGCGCTCCATCGCCCTCGACCTCGCCGACCCCGACGACCTGGACGTCGCCCGGCGACTCGTCCGCCGCGCCGACGTCATGATCCAGAACTTCCGGCCGGGTGGGCTGCGGCGCTTCGGCCTCGACTACGACAGCGTCGCCGCCGTCAACCCGCGGCTCGTCTACGCCTCGATCAGCGGGTTCGGCGCCGGCGCCAACCTGCCCGGCTACGACCTGGTGGTCCAGGCCGCCTCCGGCCTGATGAGCCTCACCGGCGAGCCGGACGGCCCGCCCTACAAGGCCGGGGTCGCCGTGTTCGACGTGATCGCGGGCCTGCACGCGGCCGTCGGCATCCTCGCCGCCCTGCACCACCGCGGCCGATCTGGCACCGGCCAGCACGTCGAGGTGGATCTGCTCTCCTCCGCGCTGTCCGGCCTGGTCAACCAGACCAGCGGCCACGTCGCCGGCGGCGCGACGCCGTTCCGGATGGGCAACGGGCACCCGAGCCTGTTCCCGTACGAGCCGCTGCCCACCGCCGACGGCGACCTCGTCGTCATCGCCGGCAACGACGGCCAGTTCCGCAAGCTCTGCCAGGTGCTCGGCCTGCCCGAACTGCCCGACGACCCTCGGTTCGCCCGCAACCAGGACCGCACGGTCAACCGGGAGGCCCTGCGGCCCCTGCTGGTCGCGCGACTGCTCCAGCGGACCCGTGAGGAGTGGTTCCGGGACCTGCGCGCGGCGGGCGTGCCGTGCGCCCCGATCAACACGGTCGCCGGTGGCGTCGAGCTGGCGCGGGAACTCGGGCTGGACCCGGTGGTCGCCACCGGTGGCGTGCCCGGCATCCGCAATCCGATCGGCCTCACCGCCACCCCGCCGCGCTACGACCTGCCGCCGCCGGGGCTCGACGAGCACGGCGACGAGATCCGGAACTGGCTGGCCGACTGACGCCCGCCACCGCAGCGGGGCTAAGCCGTACGCGGTTACCCGTGGGGTGCCGGACGGCGACCGGTGCGACGCGTGGGTCCCTCGTCGACGACCCGGCCGCTGCGGGACACCGCGGTGTCGTTCGCGACCGGGCCACCGCCGAGCGCGCGGCCGTCCCCGCCGGGAGGGGGGCGACCGCGCGGCCGATGTCCTGCGGCTCAGCGGCCCTGGAGGGCCCTGACGTTGTCGCCGAAGGTCCAGCCCTTCGACCCGTCCCAGTTCAGTGACCAGGTCATCAGGCCCTTCAGGCCGCCGCGGTAGGTGTTCCACGCCTGGGCCACCGTCGCCGGGGCCATGTGGCCGCCCCCGGCGCCGGGCTGCGCCGGCAGTCCGGGGACCTGCTTGTCGTACGGGACCCGGATGGTGGTGCCCTGAACGACCAGCCCGGCGTTCAGGCAGTCGGTCTGGGCGGTGAAGCCCTGCACGGTTCCGGCCGGGTAGGAGTCACCGGAGCAGCCGTACATGCTGCCGTTGTAGTACTGCATGTTCAGCCACCAGAGCCGGCCGTTGTCGGCGTACCGCTTGATGATCGGCAGGTACGCGCCCCAGATGGAGCCGTAGGTGACGCTGCCGCCGGTGACGTACGCGGTCTCCGGTGCCATGGTGAGGCCGAAGCCCGCCGGCATCTGCGCGAGCACCCCGTCGATGATGCGGACGAGGTTCGCCTGCGACGGGGAGAGCTGGGAGATGTTCCCGCTGCCGGTGAGCCCGGTCTCGATGTCGATGTCGATGCCGTCGAAGTTGTACCGCTTGAGGATCGGCACGACGGTCGCGACGAACCGGTCGGCGACGGCGGCCGAGCTCAGGTCGATCCCGGCGGTCGCGCCACCGATCGACATGAGGATGGTCAGGCCGGCCGCCTTGGCGCGGCACATCTCGGCGGGGGTGGGCACCCTGACGGTGGCGTCCATGCCGTCCTCCCAGAGCACGGTGCCGTCGGCGCGGATGACCGGGAACGCCGCGTTGATCACGTTGTACCCGTGCGCGGGGATCCGGGGGTCGGTGATCGGGATCCACCCCAGCGGCGGGTGGACGCCGTTGGCCGCGCCGTCCCAGTTCTCCCAGTAGCCCTGGAGCACCTTGCCGGTCGGCTTCGGCTTGCCCGCGCAGGTGTCCGGTCCGGGTGGCGTGGGCGTCGCGGTGGGCGTGGGCGTCGGGGTGGGGGAG
>NZ_JBPQTK010000254.1:0-2691 GCF_051386315.1 Micromonospora sp. URMC 107 | reverse complement strand
GCCTGACCACCTCATCGTCGGTCGGTGCCGTGCCCACCTGCATCTCCACGATTGCGCGCTTGGCCGCCCCCTCCGCCGCCCCGTCCGGCGCCGTTCAGTCCGGCGCCGCCCAGCCCGGCCCGACCACGAGCCAGTCCGGCCCGACCACGAGCACGGCCGCCACCAGGGCCACGGCCACGCCCGCCACCAGGGCCACGGCCACCACCAGGGCCACGGCCACGGCCGCCACCACGGCCGACGCCGTCGTCCGGGGCGTCTGGCCGAGGGGCCGCCGGCACCCGTCCCGGGCCGGGTCGGAGGCCCACCGTCACGCGGAGGGGCGACCGCCGGGACCGGTCCGGCGCGCGGCGGACGGGCCGCCCGCCACCGTCGCTGATGGACACCGAAGGTGACGGCGACGTTACCACCGACGCCCGACGGCGGTGGCCCGCGACAGCCGGACAGGGCCGTCCGACCGGTTCCCGACCGGTCCCGTCCGTCCCCGGGGCGGCGGCGGAATCGCGCAATCTGGAAGGCGTGCCGACCGGCGTACTTCGTCATCCTTGATGGGCCGCCGGGAGCCGTACCACCGGCCGGCGGCGACATTTCGTCCACATTGCATCGTCAACAGGGGGCCCACCTGTGACCCATTCTCCGGTTAAGAACGCGTCCACACCCCCGGAGGCCGTGCCGGACCGCCCTCGGCAACCGGCGGGCGAGGGGAGGGAACCGACGCCGCGCGGTAAACCCTCGTGGTGGCGTCGCCCGTGGGTGCTGCCCGCCGCGCTGCTCGCGTTCGCGTTCGTGTTCGTGTTCGTGCCGCCGTACCTCACCTTCGACCCGGACCAGGCCCGCCTGCAGAACCTGCGCCGAGACATCCCGTGGCACTACGGCTTCCTGGTCGCGCACGTCATCTTCGGCACGGTGGCGATGGTGACCGTGCCGTTCCAGGTGTGGCCCCGGCTCCGCCAGCGCTATCCCGCCGTGCACCGGTTCATGGGCCGGGCGTACGTCTTCGGCGGGGTGATCCCCTCGGCGCTGACTTCCCTGGTGATCGTGCCGTTCGCGATGGGTCCGGTCGGCAACACCATCGGCGCGCTCCTTTGGCTGGCCGCGACCCTGTACGGCTGGCGGATGGCCCGTCGGCGGCAGTACGCCAGCCACCGCCGCTTCATGATCTACAGCTTCGCGCTCTGCATGCAGATCATCGAGGGGCGGGTCATGGTGCTCACCATCCCGTTCATTCCCGGCTTCGAGCCGTCCTCCATGCCGCTGCTGCTCGAAACGGCGAGCTGGATCGGCATCGTGCTCAACCTGCTGGCCGCCCAGTGGTACCTGGAGTGGTCGGCCCGGCGCAACAGGGCCTCGCTGGCCACGGCCGTGCCGGCCAGGTGAGGCGTCACCGGTCGCGGCGCCCGGCCGCGTACCGGCGCCCGGCCGCCGTTCCCACCCGGAACGGCGGCACGGGCCATCACGACGGACAAACGGAGGTGCCGGATGCGGGCGGCAGTCGTCCCGGAAGTCAACGCCAGATGGGAAGTCGTCGAGCTGCCCACCCCCCGCCCCGGCCCCGGTGAGGTGCTGGTCCGGGTACGCGCCTCGGGCCTCTGCGTCAACGACGTGCTCGCCTCCCGGGGCGCCATCCCGTTCCCCGCCGTGACCCCGGCGGTGCCCGGCCACGAACCGGTCGGCGAGGTGGTCGAGGTCGGCGCGGGGGTGACCGCCCGCCGGGTGGGGGACCGGGTGGGCGTCACCTGGGTGCAGGGCGCCTGCGGCCGGTGCGACTACTGCCGGCTCAACCTTCCGCTGTCCGGGCAGGCGGCGCTGAACTGCCAGGCCCCCCGGACGACCGGCTTCACGGTGCCGGGCGGTCAGGCCGAGTACGTGGTGGCGGTCGCGGAGGCGACCGTGCTGCTGCCCGACGGGCTCGCGTACGAACTCGCCGCCCCGATGATGTGCGCCGGGTACACCGCCTGGAGCGCGTTGCGTCAGGGCGAACCGCGGCCGGCGGAACGGGTCGCCGTGCTCGGCATCGGGGCAGTGGGTCACCTCGCCGTGCAGCTCTCCCACGCCTGCGGTTTCGAGACGGTCGCGGTCACCCGGTCACCGGACAAGCGGGATACGGCCCGGCGCCTCGGCGCCGACGCCGTCGTGGGCGACGGCGCCGAGCTGCGCGAGCTGGGCGGCGCCGACGTCATCCTGGCCACCGGCAGCTCCTACCGCAGCGCCGCGGAGAGCCTGCGCGGGTTGCGGGTCGACGGCCGCCTGGTCCTGGCGGGCCTGGACTCGCCCGCCGGGTTCGACCTGGCGCCCCCCGGCGCCCGCCCGTTCTTCGCGCAGCGGCACCGCGTCATCGGCGCCACCCACCACGGGCTGCGGTACCTGACGGAGGCCCTGCGCCTCGTGGCCGCCGGCCGCTGCGCCCCGGTGGTCGAGGAGTTCCCCGCGACCCGGATAGCCGACGCGGTGGACCGGGTGGCGAAGGGGGACGTGCGCTTCCGCGCCGTCGTCTCCTGGTGAGCCGGGGCGGGCCGCCGTCCGCCGGTACCGCATTCCGCAACGATTCTGGCCCGGTTCTCCGCGCTGTTCGGCAGTCGCGGAAATCACCATTTTCCGTCGCCCGCGATTTCGCGTATCCGGTGGGCGGCCGGCGGACCGCAATCGTGGAGATGCAGGTGGGTGCGCCGCCGACCGACGATTGGGTGGTCCGGT
>NZ_JBPQTK010000253.1:0-2807 GCF_051386315.1 Micromonospora sp. URMC 107 | reverse complement strand
GCGGTGGGGGTCGGCGTGGGCGACGCGGGCGGCGGCGTCGGGCTCGGGGTGGGCGACGGGTTGCCGCCGCCGCCGACCTGGAGGTCGACGCAGGAGTAGAACGCGTTGGCGGTGTCCGCGATGTTCCACACGGCGAGGACCTTCTGCCGTCCCGGGTAGCTGCCCAGGTTGACGGTGTGCGAGACGGTGGCGCCGGGCTGCTGCCCGCCGCCGTCGAAGACGGCGACCCGGGTGCCGCCGATGAAGTACTCCCAGTTGCTGGTGGCGTGCCGGGCGGTGTTGGTCCAGGTGAAGGTGACGGAGCTGCCCACCGACGTGGCGGGCCAGCCCCGGCTGTCGTCGTTGAGGACGGCGAACTGGGCGATCCCCGCGTGGCAGCTGCGCAGCCCCTTCGGGCCCTCGACGCTCTGCGGCTCGTACTTGATCTGCCCGCAGTCGGGGACCCGCCCCTGCGCGCAGAGCGCCTGGCGGCTCGGCGGGCCGGACACGTAGCCGTGGGCCTGGGCGGGCGCCGCGACGGCCAGTGCGGAGACGACGGCGCCCGTCGCCACGAGCGGGATGGTGATTCTTCGACGCATGGTGGCAGCTCCTTCAGACTCATGCCTGGTGAGGTGCCCTCCAACATAAAATAAACCTTGTTAACAGTAAAGACTCCTGTCGATAAAACCATAGACCGGCTGAGCACGCAGGGTGACGGTCAGAGCAGCAACAGGCTGCCCCGCTCGTCCACCCGGTCGGCCGAGTCGTCGTCCAGCCACACCCCGCCGGCGGCGAGGTAGCGGAAGCGGTACTCCCCTGGCCCGAGCCGTACGGTGACCGTCCGGGTGCCGTCGCGGCGTGGGACCAGTTCGTGCCGCCCCGGCTCCCAGCCGTTGAAGGAGCCGACCACGCTGACCGCGCCGGGCGGGGTGTCGCGGGGCAGGCTGAAGGTGACCCGTACCTGGTTGCCGAAGAGCTTGTTCCGCTTGATCATGTCGTGTTCCTCCGGGGTCGCGCGCGGTCACCCGGTACAACGCCCGACACGCCGGGGGCGACACGCCGCCGGACCGGAGTGACCTGGGCGGTTTCGCCCGCCCGGCGCGATCCGGTACCGCAGGCTTGGGGAAACGTGTCGGATTCGGGGGGTTGCGTCGTGGCGACGTGCGAGGTCTGCGGTAACGACTACTGGATGGCGTTCGAGGTGCGGACCGTCAGCGGTGACGTGCACACCTTCGACTGCTTCGAGTGCGCCGCGCACAAGTTGGCACCCATCTGCGAGCACTGCCAGGTCAAGATCGTCGGGCACGGGGTGGAGGTGTCCGGCCGGTTCTTCTGCTGCGCGCACTGCGCCCGCGCGGAGGAGGGCGCCCAGGGCGCCGAGATCCGCGACGCGGTCGGCGCCCGCCCCGCCTGACGCCGGCGGCCGGGGCGGACGGCACCGGGGCGGCCGCCGACCGACCGGCGGGCGCGACCTACCATCGCGGGGTGCCGCAGACCCCCGTGACGAGGACCGCCTCGTTCGCCGAACTCGACGCCCGCACCTTCCACGACCTGCTCCGGCTCCGGATCGACGTGTTCGTGGTGGAGCAGGCGTGCCCGTACCCGGAACTCGACGGGCGCGACGTCGAGCCGGGCACCCGGCACCTCTGGCTCGACGACGGCGGCGCACCCCTGGCGTACCTGCGGATCCTCGCCGACCCGGGCGGCGTGGCGCGGATCGGGCGGGTGGTGGTGGCCCCGCAGGCGCGCGGCGGCGGGCACGCGGGCCGGCTGCTGGCCGCGGCGCTGGAGCTGGTCGGCGACCGCCCCTGCGTGCTGGGGGCCCAGTCCCACCTGGTCGGCCTCTACGCCCGCCACGGCTTCGCCGTCAGCGGCCCCGAGTACGTCGAGGACGGCATCCCGCACACCCCGATGCGCCGGGAAGGCATTGACCGAGGCCGATAAATGTGACAGCCTCCGGGCAGAGCCGTCGCGGAAGCCACGCAGCGCGCACGGGAGGGGCAACTCCCGGGCCGTCCGGGCGTCGTCGTCCGACCTCTCCTCCCGGGGGCTCCATGTCCACTCAACTTCGATCATCCCGCCTGGCCTGGCTGCTCGCCGTCGCGGCGACCGCCGTGCTGCTGCTGACCACGGCCCTGGCCAACCCGGTGTCGGCGCACGGATCCGTCGTGGACCCCGCGTCACGCAACTACGGCTGCTGGCAACGCTGGGGCAGCGACTTCCAGAATCCCCGGATGGCCACCGAGGACCCGATGTGCTGGCAGGCCTGGCAGGCCAACCCGAACGCCATGTGGAACTGGAACGGGCTGTTCCGCGAGGGCGTCGCCGGCAACCACCAGGCCGCCATCCCGAACGGCCAGCTCTGCTCCGGCGGCCGGACCGAGGGCGGTCGCTACGACGCCCTCGACACCGTCGGCGCCTGGAGGACCGCCTCGGTCTCCAGCAACTTCCGGGTCCGCCTGTACGACCAGGCCAGTCACGGCGCCGACTACATCCGGGTGTACGTGACGAAGCAGGGCTTCGACGCGCTCACCGAGCCGCTGGGCTGGGACGACCTGGAACTGGTCGGCCAGATCGGCAACACCCCGGCGTCGGGGTGGAAGCCGGAGCCCACCGGCGTCTCCATCGAGATCCCGGCGAACGCGCCGGGGCGGACCGGGCGGCACGTCGTCTACACCATCTGGCAGGCCAGCCACCTGGACCAGTCGTACTACCTGTGCAGCGACGTCGACTTCTCCGGCGGGCCGACCAGCCCGCCGCCGACGACGCCGCCGCCGGCCGGGGCCTGCACGGCCGCCTACCGGATCACCGGGCAGTGGGGTGGAGGC
>NZ_JBPQTK010000252.1:0-2977 GCF_051386315.1 Micromonospora sp. URMC 107 | reverse complement strand
GCCCTCAACCCCGTTGACCCGGCGCTGGTGGCCCGCTGGCCCCGCGCCGCCGGTCACGCCGAGGATCTCGCCGGTGACGTAGCTGGACTCCTGGGAGGCGAAGAAGACGTACGCCGGGGCCAACTCGGCCGGCTGGCCGGGGCGTCCCTCCGGGGTGTCCTGGCCGAACTTCTCGACCTTCTCCTCCGGCATCGTCGCCGGGATCAGCGGCGTCCAGATCGGGCCCGGCGCCACCGCGTTCACCCGGATCCCCCGCTCGGCCAAATCGGCGGCGAGCGCCTTGGTGAAGTTGGCGATCCCCGCCTTGGTGGTGGCGTAGTCCAGCAGCTGCGGCGAGGGGTCCAACGCCTGGATCGACGACGTGTTGATGATCGCCGAGCCCTCGGGCATGTGCGGCACCGCCGCCCGGCAGAGCCAGAACATGGCGTACAGGTTGGTCTTCAGCACCCGGTCGAACTGCTCGTCACTGATGCCGAGGATGCCCTCCTCCTGCGCCATCTGATAGGCCGCGTTGTTGACCAGGATGTCGACGCCGCCGAGGTCACGCAGTGCCCGCTCGATCAGCTCCTGGCAGTGCCGCTCGTCGGTGATGTCGCCGCGTACCGCGATGCCCTTGCGGCCGGCCTCCTCGACCAGCCGGACGGTCTCCCGGGCGTCGGCGTCCTCCTCCTCACCCAGGTAGGAGATGAGCACGTCGGCGCCCTCCCGGGCGTACGCGATGGCGATCGCGCGGCCGATGCCGGAGTCACCGCCGGTGATGACCGCCCGCCGGCCGTCGAGCTTGCCGCTGCCGCGGTACGACTCCTCGCCGTGGTCCGGCTTCGGGGTCATCTCCTGAGTCGAGCCGGGCGGCGTCTGCTGCTGCTTCGGTTGTCCCTCCTGCTGGCCGTACTGGCTGGTGGGGTCCTGCTGGGTGTGCTGGTCTTCGCTCACCGACGTCTCCTCGCGCACCGGTCTGGTGTGGGTCTCCCACCGCCCTACCCCGCGGCGGCAAGCGGAAACGACCGGTCCGGTGTTACACGGGCGGCCCCGCGCGCGCCGGTGGGATGAAACACCCCGGGCTGCTGTGGCAGGAGTGACGGGCGCTCGTTTATGGTGCGCTCGGCGCTCACCGGGCGTCCCGAACCCCCATGGAAGGGCACCTCATGACCTCTCCCTCCGGCCCGTCGCGTCGGACGGTGCTCGCCGCCGCGGCCGCGGCGGCGAGCGTCCCGCTGATCGCCGCCACCCCCGCCCAGGCGGCTGGCGCGGCCCGGTCGCGGACCTGGGACCTCACGATCCTCGGCACCTCGGACACCCACGGCAACGTCTACAACTGGGACTACTACTCCGACGCCGAGTACGACGACAGCAAGCACAACGACGTGGGCGTCGCCAAGCTGGCCGCCCTCGTGAAGCAGATCCGCGCCGAGCGGCGGGGCCGGGCGACGCTGGTGCTCGACGCCGGCGACACCATCCAGGGCACCCCGCTGGCCACCTTCTACGCCAAGCAGGAGCCGATCACCACCACCGGTGAGACGCACCCCATGGCCAACGCGATGAACGTGCTCGGCTACGACGCCGTGACGCTGGGCAACCACGAGTTCAACTACGGCCTGCCGCTGCTGGCGAAGTGGATCTCGCAGCTGGGCTTCCCGGCGCTGGCCGCCAACGCCGTCAACGTCGCCACCGGCAAGCCGGCCTTCCTGCCGTACGTCATCAAGAAGGTCTCCGTCGGCTTCGCCGCACCGCCGCTGCGGGTCGGCATCCTCGGCCTGACCAACCCGGGCAGCGCGATCTGGGACAAGGCCAACGTCGAGGGCAAACTGCGGTTCGACGACATGATCGCCACCGCCGCGAAGTACGTGCCGATCATGCGGGCGCGCGGCGCCGACATCGTGCTGATCTCCGCCCACGGCGGCGACAGCGGCACCTCCAGCTACGGCCCGGAGCTGCCGATCGAGAACCCGACGGCGCTGATCGCCCAGCAGGTCCCCGGCATCGACGCGATCCTGTTCGGCCACGCCCACGCCGAGGTCGCCGAGAAGTTCGTGACCAACGAGCGGACCGGCGAGCAGGTGCTGCTCACCGAGCCGTCGAAGTGGGGCCAGCGGCTCAGCCGGATGGACTTCACCCTGGCCCGCGAGCGGGGCCGCTGGAAGATCACCAGCAAGACCGCCGCGCTGTTGAACACCAACACCGTGGTCGAGGACCCGAAGGTCCTCGCGGCCGTGCGGGCACAGCACCAGAAGACCGTGGCGTACGTCAACCAGGTCGTCGCCCGCTCCACGGTGGAACTGTCGGCGGCGGAGAGCCGCTACAAGGACACCCCGATCCTGGACTTCATCAACCACGTCCAGACCGAGGTCGTCGGTCAGGCGCTGGCCGGCACGTCGTACGCGGACCTACCGGTCCTCTCGATCGCCGCGCCGTTCAGCCGGACCGCGGTCTTCCCCGCCGGCGACGTGAAGATCCGCGACGTGGCCGGGCTGTACGTCTTCGACAACACCCTCGAGGCGGTGGTGCTCAGCGGCGCCGAGGTGCGCACCTACCTGGAGTACTCGGCGAAGTACTTCCGGACCCTCGCCCCCGGCGCCCCGGTCGACCCGGCCGCGATCAGCAACCCGGCCGTGCCGGACTACAACTACGACGTCTTCTCCGGCCTGGAGTACGACATCGACATCGCCAAGCCGGTGGGCCAGCGCGTCACCCGCCTGGTGCTGCCCGGCACCGACACCCCGGTGGCCGACAACGCGCAGTTCGTGGTGGCGGTGAACAACTACCGGCGCAGCGGCGGCGGGAACTTCCCCGGCATCGTGAAGACCCAGGTCTACAACGAGCAGCAGGAGATCCGTCAGCTGCTGATCGACTGGGCGCAGGCCAGGGGCACCATCGACCCGACGGACTTCTACCAGCCGAACTGGCGGCTGGTACGCGAGGGCGTGCCGGTCTTCTGACCCCCGATCACCGGACGGGGCGTGGGCGGATCGCCCACGGC
>NZ_JBPQTK010000251.1:0-2984 GCF_051386315.1 Micromonospora sp. URMC 107 | reverse complement strand
CCACCGTGCACTCGCCGAAGTTGACGGAGACGGTGATCTCGGTGTTCTTCTTGTCGAAGTCGACCGCGCGCAGACCGCCGTGCCGCCGAAGCCGCCGAAGCCACCGGTGAAGCCGCCGAAGCGACCGCGCGAGCGCTCCCCGCTCGGCCCGGTGACGTTCTCGCTGATCTTCCTCGCCCTGGGCGTGGTGGCCGTCGTCGACCTGCTGGACGTCTTCGACGTGGGGGCGTCGGCGTACTTCGCGGCCACGCTGGCCACCATCGGGCTCGGCCTGCTGGTCGGCACCTGGTTCGGGCGGGCCCGGTGGCTGATCGCGCTCGGCGTGGTGGCCGCCGCCGCGCTCGGGGTGGCCACCGTGGCCGAGTCCTACGACCGGATCCGGGGCGTCGACGGCAACGTCACCTGGGCGCCCACCAACCACCGCGACCTCGCCCTGCGGTACGAGAACAGCTTCGGCGACACGGTCCTGGACCTGCGCGCGGTCGACTTCGACAAGAAGAACACCGAGATCACCGTCTCCGTCAACTTCGGCGAGTGCACGGTGGTGGTGCCGCCGAACGTCGACGTCACCACGGTGGCCGACGTCAACGCCGGCGACGCGGTCGTCTTCGGCAAGCGCTCCGGCGGGCTCGCCGGCGAGCTGCGGGAGGCAGCCGACCTGGGTCCGGACGGCCCCGGCGGCGGCACGCTGCGCCTCTACATCCACGTCAACGCCGGCAACCTGGAGGTGACCCGGTGAAGGCCCACCGCACCGACATCGTGTCCTTCGCCTTCGGGCTGATCTTCCTCGGCCTCGCCGCGTGGTGGCTGCTCGCCCAGCTGCTCGGGCTCGCCCTCCCGCCGGTCGGCTGGTTCCTGGCCGGCGCGCTGATCCTGATCGGCCTGCTGGGCCTGGTGGGCGCGCTCCGCTCCGGGCGGTCCGCCGGCGCGGCCAAGCCCGCCGCCGTCTCCGACCCCGCCGACGCCACCCCCGGCCGGGACGAGCCCGTCTCCACCCCGCCGGCTGCGGAACCGGCGGACCGGGCGGCGGACCGACAGGCCACCGAGGTCGACCCGACCCGTTGGGACCTCGACCGGCCCGCGCCGGCCGACGAGCCGGCGGCGTGGGGCGGCCGGCGGTCCGACTGGGGCGAACGCTCCGACTGGGGCGGGCGCTCCGAGTGGGACGTGTCCGCGCCGACGACCGGCGGACCGACGCCGGGCGGACAGCCGACCGAGACGCCGACCCTGGCCGAACCCACGCCGGGCGTATCTCTGGGCGGGCCCACGCCGGGCGGACCGTCGAGCGGGCCCACGCCGGGCGGACCGTCGAGCGGGCCCACGCCGGGCGGACCGTCGAGCGGGCCCACACCGGGCGGGTCCACGGCCGGCCCGCGGGCCGGGGGCGAGGCGGACGAGTGGCCGACGGAGGCCGTCACCGACGTCCGTCCCGAGGCGGTAGAGGACCGCGCCGCCGACGAGGACGCCCTGCCCCGGCGGACCGACGGGCCGTTGGCCGACGAGGAGCGCCCGCGCGGCTGACCACAGCGGTGCGGCCGGCGTCGGCGGCGGCCTATGCTGGCCGTGGAGAACTCGCCTCCGCCGGCCGGCCCGCGCCGACCTGGCCGCCGCGCCGACTGGCCGTCGCGCCGGCCGGACCGCGCCGCCGTGGCGGTCCCGCCGCGATTCCCGTCTCTACCCCGTCAGGAGTCCGTCCGACATGACGCAGTCCCCCGCCGTGCGCACCTCCGGCCGCTCCGGTCCGGTCCGCATCGGCGAGCGAGCCGCCCGTACCCTCGTCTCCGAGCTTGCCCGGATCAACGACCCGAAGGCCGCGCTGCTGGTCGGCGCGACGCCGGAGTCCGCGGTGCTGGCCGCGGCGATCGACGCGCTGCTGCCCGGTGACACCCTCACCCTGGTGCCCGCCGGGTCGACCTCCTCGACGGCCCTCCGGCAGCACGTCACCGCCCAGGGTCGTTGGGTGGCCGACCGGGTCCGCGTCGTCGACACCCTGGCCGAGGCCGAGCCCGCCGCGGTCGTCGTCGCCGGGGAGCCGCTCACCGGCACGGCCGACGAGACCCGCGCCGCCGTCGAGGGCCTGACGAAGTACCTCGCCGACGGCGCGGTGCTGAGCGTCGCCACGACCGCCACGCCGGGGCGTACCGAGGGCGCGGCCACCGAGATGGACCGGCAGGGCGCGCTGTACGGCGTCGGCGTCGACCTGGTGCTGCGCAACACGCCGCCACTGCGGGTGTACCGGCTCCGCTACACCCCGGCCGACGCCGCGTCGGCGGCCCGGCTGGCCCCGGCGCACCGCCCGTCCAGCGTCCCGCTGACCCGCGGCATGCACATCGACTCCAACGGGGTGGCCGCCGCCGGCATCGCGCTGGGCCTGGCCGCGGTGGCCCGGACGACCCGGCCGAAGTCGAAGCTCTGGTTGCTCCCGGCCCTGGCCGCCGCGCCGGTGGCCGCCTTCTTCCGGGACCCGAACCGCGACGTGCCGGAGGACCCGTCGGCGGTGGTCGCCTCGGCCGACGGCCGGGTGCTCTCCGTGCAGCGGCTGCACGACGAGCGCTTCGGCGAGGGCGAGTGGCTGCGGATCGCGGTCTTCCTGTCGGTGCTGGACGTGCACGTCAACCGCGCTCCGGTGGCCGGCAAGGTGGTCGACTACTTCGTCGCCGACGGTGGCTTCGCCAACGCGATGAAGCCGGCGGCGGAGCACAACGTGGCGGCGTACACGGTGCTGGACACCGCGCACGGCACGGTGGTCGTGGCGCAGCGCACCGGCCTGATCGCCCGGCGGATCGTGCAGCGGGCGCCGATCGGCGCGCTGCTGGCCCGGGGTGAGCGCTTCGGCCTGATCCGGTTCGGCTCGCGCACCGACGTCTACCTGCCGGCCGACGCGGCGGAGCCGCTGGTCGGCCCCGGGGACAAGGTGGTCGGGGGCTCGACCGTCATCGCCCGCTGGCGCTGAGGGACGACACGAAGAAGGGGGGCCGCGGATC
>NZ_JBPQTK010000250.1:0-3201 GCF_051386315.1 Micromonospora sp. URMC 107 | reverse complement strand
GCCCACGTCCACCCCCGCGCCCCCGGTGACCGCCGGCCGGGCGCCGTCCTGACCGCTACGCTCCACCGGGCGTGGCGCAGCCCGAGATCCTGGAGGGCGGCGGCGGCCAACGAGGAGGTGTAGCCCTCCTGGCAGACGACCGCCACCCGCAGGTCGTAGCCGACCGCCTGGGGCAGCCGGGCCGGGCAGCGGGGGTCGAACCGCCACTCCAGCACGTTGCGTTCGATCACCAGCGCGCCGGGCACGGTGCCGTGGGCGGCCCGCTGGGCGGCCGGGCGGATGTCGACCAGCAGGGCCCCGCCCCGGTGCGCCAGGTGCGCGCGCTCCGGGTCCAGTCGGTCGAGCCGCGCCCGGGCGGCGGCCAGGATCTCGTCGATGCCCCGGGAGCCCGGTGGCGCCACCGGGGCCGGACACGCGTGCGGGTCGGTCTGCGGCATGGTCGTTGCCTCCTCTGGTTGCTGTCGGTGCGCGTACGACGGCGGGCGGGCCGCGCGGCGCGCGGGCGATCGCGGGCGGTGTGCGCGCGCCGGCGTGGCGCTCACCAGGCGACTCCCGCCTCGGCCACCTCGGCGACGCGCAGCCGGCCGTCGGTGAGCCGGTAGCTGGTCATCCGGCGCAGCGCGGGCCGGTAGACGTGGACGCTCACCGCCGGCTCGTCGTCCCGGTTGGACACCAGGTGCACGTGCCGCGAGCCGAACCGACGGCCCGAGCCGGCCGGCAGCCGGTGCGGGCGGAGCACGCCACCGTCGACGGTCTCCTCGGTCAGGACCCCGGACACGACCAGGAACGCGCCGCCGCAGCCGCCGTGGTCGTGCAGGTCGGTGCCCTGGCCGGGCAGCCAGCTCAGCGCCCACACCTCGTGGTCGGCCTCGTGGGCGAGCCGGGCGTACCACCGGGCGGTCGGGTCGAAGCGCAGCGGCACCGGCCAGTGGGCGGGGTCGGCGGCCCAGCGTCGGGCTACGGCGAGCAGGTCGGGCGGGCGTCGGTCGGGCATGGCGGTCCTCGCGGTTCGGCGGAGCGTGGACCCAGCATAGGCTGCAAACCCTATTGGTTTAGTAGGTAATCCCAAGAACTGGGATCCCGCCGGCGGACGGCCGGTCGACGTGGTCGCCGGGTGCGGGCGGCGGTCAGCGGCGGACCGGCGGCGCCACCCGGTAGCCGGGCACGGACGGCCAGCGCACGGTCAGCACGACCGACTCGCGCTCGGCGTACCAGGAGTGGTCCACGCCCCGACCCCACACCACGTAGTCGCCGGGCTCGCCGAGCAGCACCGTCCGGTCCGGCAACTCGACGCGGAACCGGCCGCTGACCAGCACCAGCAGGGCCGTGCGCCGCTCGTCGGTGGCCCATCGGGAGCGCGCCTCCCCGGCCGCGTGCACCCCCCACTTCACCTCGACGTCGGCGCTGTGCCGGGCGTCGCCCGGCGGCATGAAGTGGCCGAGCAGCCAGCCGGCGTTCGTCGCCCCGTCGACGCCCGCGTTGCCCACGTACACCCTGTCGTCCATCGCCCCTCCCCCAGCACGCCGGCCGAGCAACGTACCAGGCGGGCGTCCGACTAACCTGGACCGGTGAGTGAGGAACTCGACGCCGAGACGCTGGCGTTCGCGCACCGGATGTTCGACCTGGCGCGCGACGGCGCCACCGCCGAGCTGGCCGACTACGTCGACGCGGGGCTGCCGATCGACCTGACCAACGACAAGGGCGACACGCTGCTGATCCTGGCGGCCTACCACGCCCGCCCCGAGACCGTCGACGCGCTGCTCGCCCGCGGGGCCGACCACTCCCGCACCAACGACCGGGGCCAGACCGCGCTGGCCGCCGCCACCTTCCGCAGCAGCACCGAGGCCGTCCGGGCGCTGCTCGCCGCCGGGGCCGACCCGCACCACGGCAGCCCGTCGGCGGTGGAGACCGCCCGCTTCTTCGACCTGCCCGAGATGCTCGCGCTGCTGACGGCGCCGACCGGCTGACGGCGCCCCCGGCGCGGGCACCGGCCGCGAAGGACGCCCACGGGGCCGGCCGCGAAGGACGCCCACGGGGCCGGTCGCGAAGGACGCCCGCGCGGGCCGGTCGCCGAAGGACGCCCACGGGGCCGGTCGCGAAGGACGTCCGCGCGGGCCGGGCTGGCGGCGACGCCCGGCGCGGGAGCGTCCGCCGGCCGACCGCGACGCGCGGCGCGGGGCACGGACCTACCGCGACGCCCGACGTTTCCGGCCTGCGCCCGGTATACAGGGTCGGTGGAGGATCCGCTGCCCGAACAGATGCGCACCGCCGCCACGGCGCTGCTGGCCGCGCTCGGCGAACCCGCCCGCGCCCAGGCCACCCACCGGTTCGACGACGAGGCGGCCCGCCGCTGGCTGGAGTACCGGCCGCGGCCCCGGCCGGGGGTCTGCCTGGCCGACCTCGACCGCGCCGGGCGCAAGGCCGCGCACCGGCTGCTGGCGACCGCGCTGAGCCCACCGGCGTACGCCCAGGCGATGGCGATCGTCGCGCTGGAGGAGGTGCTGGACCGGGCGGAGGGCTGGCGTCGGGGCCGGCACAGCGGCGACTACTGGGTGGCCGTCTTCGGGGATCCGGCCCGCGACGACGCCTGGGCGTGGCGCCTGGAGGGGCACCACCTCTCGGTGAGCATGACGGTGGTGGACGACCAGGTCTCCCCCGCGCCGGTCTTCCTCGGCGCCAACCCGGCCACCGTCCGGTACGCCGGCCGCCCGGTCTCCCGGCCGTTGGGCGTGGAGGAGGACCTGGCCCGTGCCCTGCTCGACGCGATGGGGCCGGCCGGCCGGGCCGCCGCGATCGTCGCCGACGAGGCGCCCGGGGACATCATCAGCGCCACCCGTCCCCGGGTGGACGGGCCGCTGGAGCCGCTCGGGGTGCCCGCCGACCGGCTCGGGCCCACCGGGCGGGCCCTGCTGGACCAGCTCGTGGCGCTCTACCTGGACCGGCTCCCACCCGAGCTGGCGATCCGGGAGGCACGCCGGCTGGACTCCGGGCAGCTGCACTTCGCCTGGGCCGGCCCGACGGCGCCCGGCCGGCGCCACTACTACCGGGTGCAGGGCGACGACCTGCTCATCGAGTACGACAACACCACCGACGACGGCAACCACGCGCACACCGTCCTGCGCCGCCCGGCCAGCGACTTCGGCGCCGACGTCCTCGCCGCCCACCACGCCGACGCGCACCCCACCCCCTGACCCACGCGCC
>NZ_JBPQTK010000249.1:0-3232 GCF_051386315.1 Micromonospora sp. URMC 107 | reverse complement strand
GGTTTCAGGGGCGAGGTGGGGCGCCCGGTGGGATGAAGGGCAGGCCGGCGGGCGGGCCGGACTCGACGAGGCGCCAGAGGGCGTCGGTGTCGAGATGCTCCTCGACCAGGTCGCCGAGCAGGTCGAGGGAGCGCTCGCGGGCGGCGGCGAAGACCGTGTCGGGGGCCACCGTGAAGCCGGTCCGGCCGGCGAGCCGGGCCACCTCGGTCAGGAACCGGCGGCGGAACCCGTCGGACTCGAAGGCGCCGTGCCAGTGGGTGCCGTGCACGGCACCGGCCACCGCACCCTCGCCGCTGCCGTCCGCGCAGGTCAGCAGCGGGGTCAGCGCCGGGTCGGCGTGTGAGACGTACCCGTGGTGGATCTCGTAGCCGCGGACCGGGACGTCGCCGCCGGCGGTGCCAGCCGACTGGCGGACGGTCTTGCGCGGGTCGAAGGTGACCTCGATCGGCAGCAGGCCCAGCCCCGGCACGCTCCCCTGCCGGCTCTCCACCGGGTCGTGGATCGCCCGGGCCAGCATCTGGAAGCCGCCGCAGATGCCGAGCAGCGGCCTGCCCGCCGCCGCGTGGGCCAGGACGGCGTCGGCCAGGCCGGTCTGCCGCAGCCAGGCCAGATCGGCCACGGTCGACTTCGAGCCGGGCAGTACGACCAGGTCGGCGGCGGCCAGTTCGGCCGGCTCGACGGTGAGCCGGACCCGTACGCCCGGCTCGGTGGCGAGCGCCTCGACGTCGGTGGCGTTGCTGATCCGGGGCAGCCGGACGACGGCCACGTCCAGCCAGTCGGTGCCCCGCGGGGCGGCCGGTCTACCGAGCACCCGACCGTAGGCGAGCGAGTCCTCGGCGTCGAGCCAGAGGTCGAGCGCCCAGGGCAGCACCCCGTACGTCGGCCGGCCCGTGACCTGGCGCAGCATGTCCAGCCCCGGCCGGAGGAGCCCGAGGTCGCCCCGGAACTTGTTGATCACGAAGCCGGCGATCAGCGCCTGGTCGGCCGGGTCCAGCAGGGCGACGGTGCCGAACATCGAGGCGAAGACCCCGCCCCGGTCGATGTCGCCGACCACGATCGTGGGCAGGCCGGCGTGCCGGGCCAGGCCCATGTTCACGTAGTCGCCGACGCGCAGGTTGATCTCCGCCGGGCTGCCGGCGCCCTCACAGATCACGACGTCGTACGCGGCCCGCAACTCGGCCAGCGCCGCGTACGCCGTCTCGGCGAGCCGGGGACGCAGCTCGCGGAAGTTGCCCGCGGTGACCGTGTCGACCGCCTCGCCGAGCAGCACCACCTGGCTGGCCAGGTCGCTGCCCGGCTTGAGCAGCACCGGGTTGAACCGCAGGTCGGGGGCGAGCCCGCAGGCGGCGGCCTGCATCGCCTGCGCCCGCCCGATCTCGCCGCCCCGGCCGTCCGGGCCGACGACGACGGCGGAGTTGTTGGACATGTTCTGCGCCTTGAACGGCGCCACCTTCACGCCCCGGCGGTGCAGCCAACGGCAGATGCCGGCGGTGAGCACGCTCTTGCCGGCGTCGGAGGTGGTGCCGGCGACCAGCAGGCCGCCGCTCACCGCTGACTCCCCCGCCCCGCTGACGCCACGACGCTCCCGACGACGGGCCGATCGACGACGGGCCGATCGACGCCGACGCGCCCCAGGACGCCCCGCCCGAGGAGGCGCTGTCGGAGGACACGCTGTAGGACAACGCGCTGCCCGAGGACACCGCGGTGCGCGGCCCGGCGGCCGGCGGCGCCCACCAGCCGGCCGAGGGTCAGCGGGTACGCGGCGGCCAGCCCGAGCGCGGCCAGCCCGACCGCGCCCGAGATCCGGGCGGCCCGCTTGAGGTGCCGCGCCTCGGGCCGAGGGCCGTCGCCGAGGAACGGGCGCACCTCGGAGCGCCCGAAGTAGACGTTGCGCCCGCCCAGCCGTACGCCGAGGGCGCCGGCCATCGCCGCTTCGCACTGCCCGGCGTTGGGGCTGGGGTGGTCGTTGCGGTCCCGGCGCCACACGTGCCACGCCCGCTCCCGGTCGCCGTGCGCGGTAGGCGCGACCGCGACGGTGAGCAGGCCCGTCAGTCGCGCGGGCGCCAGGTTGAGCAGGTCGTCGAGGCGCGCGGCGGGGGTGCCGAACCGGGCGTAGCGCGGCGAGCGGTGGCCCACCATCGCGTCGAGGGTGTTCGCCGCGCGGTACCCGAGCAGGCCGGGCAGCCCCGCGACGGCGCCCCACAGCAGCGGGGCGACGACCGCGTCCGAGGTGTTCTCGGCGAGCGACTCCACGGTGGCGCGGGCCAGCTCGGGCTCGTCGAGCGCGGACGGGTCGCGGCCGCAGAGGTGGCCGAGCCGCTGCCGGGCCGCCGGGAGGTCACCGGCGCGCAGTGCACGCCCCATCACGGTGGCCTCGTGCCGCAGGGTGCGCCCGCCCAGCACCGTCCAGGCGCCGGCGGCGACCAGGGCCGCCCGGGCCACCGGTCGGCGTCGGGTGGCGACCGTGGCGGCCACCCCGAGCAGCACCGGCGCGCCGACCGCCAACGCGGTGAACGCCGCTCCGGCGAGCCGCTCCGGGCGGTACAGCCGCCGCTCCAGTGCCCCGGCGGCGCGGCCGAAGCCGGCCACGGGGTGGTACCGGCGGGGATCCCCGAGGAGCGCGTCGAGGGCGTACCCCGCAACCAGTCCCGCCGCAGTCGCCACCGGCGTTGCCTGTCGCACCCGCCACCACCTCCGGCCGGCCAGCCTAGCCGAGCGCCCACCCCTCCCCGACCGAGAACCCGACCACCCGCGGACCGCAGTCGCCGTCCCCGGTCACCCGAGCCGTGCCCACACCTGCCTCGCGTCCGCCCGGCTGGGCGAGGCGACCACCGGGGGTCGAAGGGGAGCATCCCGGTCGTCGCGCCCGGCCGGCCACGCGGGGCGAGCGGATCGACGACCACACGGACGGGGCGGACGGACGCCGGCACGCATCCCCACGGCGCCCGAGATCATTTGACGCCGGCCCGGCCGAAACGACGGCGCACGCCCGGGTGATCCGGAAACGATCACCGCGAGACCGAAGCCGCGATCGGGCAGCGCCCCAGGCGTGAGCGTCGGTGGCGCACCGGTGGGCGAGCTGACCGCAGCGCCCTGAAGCGCCGCCCGCCAACGCACCGCCCACCGGAGCGCCACGGGCGACACGCGGGGTGACACCGGCACGGCGCCTGATGCGCGCCAAGGGCGACAGCAGGGTCAGCGTGGTGCTGCCGGCCCACAACGAGGAGGCGAC
>NZ_JBPQTK010000248.1:0-3378 GCF_051386315.1 Micromonospora sp. URMC 107 | reverse complement strand
GCCCACCACGCCCGACCCGCACCGCCGCACCGCGCCCTGCCCCGTCGACCGGCAGGCGTCGGTGGACGGCCGCCAGGTCGGCTCAGTCCAGGACGTCGGCGACGAGCCGCCGGGCGGCGGCGAGCGTGCCGGTCAGCTCGTCCGGCGTGTGTCCGACCGCGCCGAGCAGCGCCTGCGCCCGCCGGGCGAAGTCGGGTGGCGCGCCCGGCAGCCGCCCGGCGGCGGCGATCATGCCCTTCTCGTTGACCAGCCACCGCCCGGCCCGGGCGTGCAGCACCTGGGCGAGTACGCCGACCGCCCGGAACAGGCAGCCGGCCACGTACCCGCCGTCACCGGCCGCGACCGCCTTGGCCGCGCCGTCGACCAGGAACCGGGCCTCCCACCCGCCGGCCGTCAGGGCGTCGGCCAGGGCCGGCGGGTACGCGCGGGTCTCCTCGCGCAACGCGGTCAGCTCACCGGTCGGGTCGCCGAGCACCCGGCAGAGCGCCACCTCGCCGGCGTACGCGGACGAGTAGAAGCCGAGCGGGTGCCCGGCCTGCACGCCGACCTCGTACCGGCCGGCGCGGCAGTCGGCCCAGATCCGGTGCACCCGGTCGAGGTCGCGGTAGATCCAGTCGACCGCCGTCCCGCCGACGCGCAGCCATCCGCCGCCGTCAACCCACGGCCCCCAGCCGCCGGGCGGGGTCAGTTCGACCTCCTCGTCGGCGACCGAGGCGGCGACGGCGCGCAGCCCCGGCACGTCCAGCTCGCCCCGGTAGTAGAGGCCGAGGTCCCAGTCGGAGTCGGGCCGGTGCCCGCCCCGGGCCCGGCTGCCGCCGAGGGCGACGGCGACGACCCCGCCGACCGCGCAGAGGCGGTCGGCCAGGTCGGCGGGGATCACGCCACGTCCCAGACCGGCTCCGGGGTCTCCACCACCTCGTTGTCGCCCCGGAAGAGCACGAACCGGTCGAAGGAGCGGGTGAACCAGCGGTCGTGGGTCACCGCCACCACGGTCCCCTCGAACGCGGTCAGCCCGGCCTCCAGCGCCTCCGCCGACGCCAGGTCGAGGTTGTCGGTGGGCTCGTCGAGCAGCAGCAGCGTCGCGCCGGACAGCTCCAGCAGCAGCACCAGGAAGCGTGCCTGCTGACCGCCCGAGAGGGTGCCGAAGCGCTGGTCGCCCTGCCCCGCCAGCTCGTACCGGCTCAGCGCCGCCATCGCGGCGTGCCGGTCCATGCCGGCGCGGTGCTCGTCGCCCCGCCAGAGGATCTCGACGAGGGTCTTCCCCATCAGCTCCGGCCGGTCGTGGGTCTGCGAGAAGTGTCCCGGGCGCACCCGCGCGCCGAGCCGGGCCACCCCGTCGTGCGCCACCGGCGCGAGCGCGAGGGCCCCGTCGACCGGGCCGTTGGCGGGGTCGGGGTCGGTGCCACCCCGGGCCAGCAGCCGCAGGAAGTGCGACTTCCCCGTGCCGTTGGCGCCGAGCACCGCGACCCGGTCGCCGTACCAGATCTCCAGGTCGAACGGGAAGGTCAGGCCGTCGAGCTCCAACTGCTCGCAGATTACCGCGCGTTTGCCGGTCCGCCCGCCGGTCAGCTTCATCCGGATGTCCTGGTCCTTCGGCGGTACGGGCGGCGGCCCGGCCTCCTCGAACTTGCGCAGCCGGGTCTGCGCGGCCTGGTAGCGCGACGCCATCCCGTCGTTGTACGCGGCCTTCTGCTTGTACATCAGCATCAGCTCGCGCAGCTTCTGGTGCTCCTCGTCCCACCGCTTGCGCAGCTCGTCGAGGCGCGCGTGCCGGGCCACCCGAGCCTCGTGCCAGCTCGCGAAGCCGCCCGGGTGCACCCACGCGCTGCCACCCTCCACGGCGACCACCCGGTCGGCGGTGTGGGCGAGCAGCTCCCGGTCGTGCGAGACGTAGAGCACCGACTTGCCGGACTCGCGCAGCCGCCCCTCCAGCCAGCGCTTGCCCGGCACGTCGAGGAAGTTGTCCGGCTCGTCGAGGAGCAGCACCTCGTCGGGGCCGCGGAGCAGCAGTTCGAGGGCGAAGCGCTTCTGCTGGCCGCCGGAGAGCGTCCGGACGGGCCGTTCCCGGGCGCTGTCCCAGGGCAGGCCGAGCACGATGGTGGCGACCGTGTCGAAGAGCACCTCGGCGTCGTAGCCGCCGACCTCGCCCCAGGCCGCGAGCGCGTCCGCGTACGCCAGCTGGGCCTTGCCGGCGGCGGTGCTGTACTTGCCGCGGACCTCGGCGGCGCGCATGGCCCCCTCGGTCTCGACCAGCCGGCGGCCGGCGTCGCGCAGCGCCGGCGGGGCCAGCGACAGGGCCAGGTCGGCCAGTGTCGACTCGTCGCCGATCATCCCGATGAACTGACGCATCACGCCCAGCCCGCCGGAGCGCGCGACCGCGCCGGTCCTCACCGGCAGGTCGCCGGCGACCATCCGCAGCAGCGTCGTCTTGCCCGCGCCGTTGGGCCCGACCAGGGCCACCTTGGCGCCCTCCCCGACCCGGAACGACACGTCGGCGAAGAGCTCCCGACCGTCGGGAAGGATGTGCCCGACCGCTGCCACGTCCACGTATCCCACGTCGGCATCCTGCCCGAGCACGGGCCCGGCGGCCCAACCATTTACCGGGTGACCCGCAGCACCCGGTAGCCCTTCTGGCTGGCGTGCCGCCCCACCTGCCAGCCCTGCTCGACCAGCCAGCGCTGCAACGAGTCCCCGCCGAGGTAGCGGGCCACCACCAGCCAGGCGACGCCGTCCGGGGCGAGCCGGGGCAGCCAGCGCAGCAGGATCCCGTGCAGCTCGTCCTTGCCGACGTGGATCGGGGGGTTGGACCAGATCTCCGCCAAGGTCAGGTCGGCGGGTACGTCGTCCGGGGCGGCGACGCGCACCCGGTCGGCCGCGCCGACCCGCGCCGCGTTGGCCGCGGTGAGTTCCCGGGCCCGTTCGTTGACGTCGACGGCCCACACGGTCGCCGAGGGCGCCGAGCTGGCGAGCACGCAGGTGATCGGCCCGAAGCCGCAGCCGAGGTCGAGCAGCGCACCGGTGGTCCCGGCGGACGGCAGCTCGGCCTTGCGCAGCAGCACCGCCGTGCCGGGGTCGAGGCGGGCGGCGGAGAAGACGCCGGCGGAGGAGGCCAGGGCGTAGTCGCGGCCGGCGACGGAGAACTCGACCTCGCGCGGGTTGGCGGCGGTCGTGGGTTCAGCGGTGAAGTAGTGTTCGCCGGTCACGCCGGCAATTCTCGCACCGCCGCCCGGCACGACGCCGCGGGCCCGGCACGGCAGCACAGGATCCGGCACGCGGTACAGCGGCCCGGCGCGGCAGCACAGCGGCCGCGGCCCGGCGGCACGGGGCCCGGCCCGGCGGCACGGGGCCCGACGCGGCGGCACGGAACCCGGCGCGGCG
>NZ_JBPQTK010000247.1:0-3383 GCF_051386315.1 Micromonospora sp. URMC 107 | reverse complement strand
TGGTGTGGGGCTTGTGGGTTGTGGGTTGGTCGTTTGTTGAGAATTGCACAGTGGACGCGAGCATCTTTGTGGTCAAGTTGTCAAGGGCGAACGGTGGATGCCTTGGCACCAGGAGCCGATGAAGGACGTGGGAGGCCGCGATAGGCCTGGGGGAGCTGTCAACCAAGCTGTGATCCCAGGGTGTCCGAATGGGGAAACCTGGCTGGAGTCATGTCCAGTCACCCACACCTGAACACATAGGGTGTGTGGGGGGAACGCGGGGAAGTGAAACATCTCAGTACCCGTAGGAAGAGAAAACAAATAGTGATTCCGTGAGTAGTGGCGAGCGAAAGCGGATTGAGGCTAAACCGGCTGCGTGTGATACCTGTCAGGGGTTGCGTGGTTGGGGTTGTGGGACCCTGCTGGACAAGCTGACACTTGTTCGAGAAGTTACAAAGCCAGTTGCTAGCCGAACAGTCTGGAATGGCTGACCGTAGGCGGTGAGAGTCCGGTAGGTGAAAGTGGCTGGTCTTCTGTGGGTGTTCCCGAGTAGCGGCGGACCCCTGTAATCTGCCGTGAATCTGCCAGGACCACCTGGTAAGCCTAAATACTTCCTGGTGACCGATAGCGGACGAGTACCGTGAGGGAATGGTGAAAAGTACCCCGGGAGGGGAGTGAAATAGTACCTGAAACCGTTCGCCTACAATCCGTCGGAGCCTTGCGGGGTGACGGCGTGCCTTTTGAAGAATGAGCCTGCGAGTTAGTGGCATGTGGCGAGGTTAACCCGTGTGGGGGAGCCGTAGCGAAAGCGAGTCTGAATAGGGCGTTCAGTCGCGTGTCCTAGACCCGAAGCGGAGTGATCTAGCCATGGGCAGGCTGAAGCGCGGGTAAGACCGCGTGGAGGGCCGAACCCACCAACGTTGAAAAGTTGGGGGATGACCTGTGGTTAGGGGTGAAAGGCCAATCAAACTCCGTGATAGCTGGTTCTCCCCGAAATGCATTTAGGTGCAGCGTCGCGTGTTTCTTGCCGGAGGTAGAGCACTGGATGGTCTAGGGGGCCCACAAGCTTACCGAAATCAGCCAAACTCCGAATGCCGGTAAGTGAGAGCGCGGCAGTGAGACTGCGGGGGATAAGCTTCGTAGTCGAGAGGGAAACAGCCCAGATCACCAGCTAAGGCCCCTAAGCGTGTGCTAAGTGGAAAAGGATGTGGGGTCGCATAGACAACCAGGAGGTTGGCTTAGAAGCAGCCACCCTTTAAAGAGTGCGTAATAGCTCACTGGTCAAGTGGTTCCGCGCCGACAATGTAGCGGGGCTCAAGCACACCGCCGAAGCTGTGGCATTCACATTTTTACCTTGCTTGGACGTGATTCCTTGTGCAGGTGTGTGGATGGGTAGGGGAGCGTCGTGCCGGGGGTGAAGCAGCGGGGTGACCCAGTTGTGGACGCGGCACGAGTGAGAATGCAGGCATGAGTAGCGAAAGAAGGGTGAGAAACCCTTCCGCCGGATGACCAAGGGTTCCAGGGCCAGGCTAATCCGCCCTGGGTGAGTCGGGACCTAAGGCGAGGCCGAGAGGCGTAGTCGATGGACAACGGGTTGATATTCCCGTACCCGCGAAAGAGCGTCCCTGATGAACCTCGTTGTGCTAACCACCCGAACCAGCTGCGGTCTTCGGATCAAGGTTGGGGAGCGTGGGAACCTGGCGGGTAGTAGTCAAGCGATGGGGTGACGCAGGAAGGTAGCTGAGCCCGGCCGGTGGTTGTGCCGGGGTAAGCGTGTAGGCCGTGTTGTAGGCAAATCCGCAACACATGAAGGCTGAGACGTGATGCCGAGCCGATTCAGGTGAAGTCAGTGATCCTATGCTGCCGAGAAAAGCCTCTAGCGAGTTCTTAGCGGCCCGTACCCCAAACCGACACAGGTGGTCAGGTAGAGAATACCGAGGCGATCGGGCGAACTGTGGTTAAGGAACTCGGCAAATTGCCCCCGTAACTTAGGGAGAAGGGGGGCCGGAGACGTGAAGCCCCGCGCGGGTGGAGCGTTGTATGGCCGCAGAGAGCAGGGGGAAGCGACTGTTTACTAAAAACACAGGTCCATGCGAAGAAGTAATTCGATGTATATGGACTGACGCCTGCCCGGTGCTGGAACGTTAAGGGGACCTGTTAGCTCTTCGGGGCGAAGCGGAGAACTTAAGCGCCAGTAAACGGCGGTGGTAACTATAACCATCCTAAGGTAGCGAAATTCCTTGTCGGGTAAGTTCCGACCTGCACGAATGGCGTAACGACTTCCCCACTGTCTCAACCACAGGCCCGGCGAAATTGCATTACGAGTAAAGATGCTCGTTACGCGCGGCAGGACGGAAAGACCCCGGGACCTTTACTATAGCTTGACATTGGTATCCGAATTAGCTTGTGTAGGATAGGTGGGAGCCGGTGAAGTCCATACGCCAGTATGGGTGGAGGCAATCTTGAAATACCACTCTGGTTGATTTGGGTATCTAACTTCGGACCGTTATCCGGTTCAGGGACAGTGTCTGGTGGGTAGTTTAACTGGGGCGGTTGCCTCCTAAAGGGTAACGGAGGCGCCCAAAGGTTCCCTCAGCCTGGTTGGCAATCAGGTGTTGAGTGCAAGTACACAAGGGAGCTTGACTGTGAGACTGACAGGTCGAGCAGGGACGAAAGTCGGGACTAGTGATCCGGCACTTGCGAGTGGAAGCGGTGTCGCTCAACGGATAAAAGGTACCCCGGGGATAACAGGCTGATCTTCCCCAAGAGTCCATATCGACGGGATGGTTTGGCACCTCGATGTCGGCTCGTCGCATCCTGGGGCTGTAGCAGGTCCCAAGGGTTGGGCTGTTCGCCCATTAAAGCGGTACGCGAGCTGGGTTTAGAACGTCGTGAGACAGTTCGGTCCCTATCCGCCGTGCGCGTAGGATACTTGAGAAGGGCTGTCCCTAGTACGAGAGGACCGGGACGGACGAACCTCTGGTGTGCCAGTTGTCCCGCCAGGGGCACGGCTGGTTAGCTACGTTCGGAAGGGATAACCGCTGAAAGCATCTAAGCGGGAAGCTCGCTTCAAGATGAGGTATCCCACCCACCTTTGGTGGGGTAAGGCCCCCAGCTAGACGACTGGGTTGATAGGCCGGAAATGTAAGCCCGGTAACGGGTTCAGTTGACCGGTACTAATAGGCCGAGGACTTGACTACTAAGCTGCTACGCGTCCACTGTGCAACTCTCGATGAACGAACAACAGACCCCGTGTGTGGGTGTTGTTTGACATATCGATAGAGTTACGGCGGTCATGGCGGAGGGGAAACGCCCGGTTACATTCCGAACCCGGAAGCTAAGCCCTCCAGCGCCGATGGTACTGCACTCGGGAGGGTGTGGGAGAGTAGGACACCGCCGGACAA
>NZ_JBPQTK010000246.1:0-3393 GCF_051386315.1 Micromonospora sp. URMC 107 | reverse complement strand
GCCTCGTGTCGGCGGTGCACGTCGCCGAGTGCCGCCATCAGCGCGCGCAGGTCCAGCTCACCCTCGATCCACCAGGTGGTCGGGCAGACCAGTTCGAAGGGGAGCCACACGCACTTGGCGACCGACAGGGTCAGCGGGACGGGCTTCGACGGACCGGGACGGCCGGTGACGGGCGCCTCCGGTTCGGCCCCGGGACGGCGGGGCGCGGTGGCGAGCCAGCGGGCCAACCCCTGCGGCGTGGGCGTGCGGTGGATCTGCGAGACGGGCACGACGACGTCCGCGGCCTCGTCGATGCCCACGGCCACCGCCGCCGATTGCAGGGACGTGCCGCCGAGATGGAAGAAGCCGTCGCGCGCGCCGACCCGGTCCAGCCCGAGCACCGTCGCGAACACCCCGGCGACGAGGCGTTCGGCGTCGGTCGCCGGCTCCACGTACGGCACGTCCAGGTCGGGGCGCTGCGAGCCCGGTTCGGGCAGCGCCCGCCGGTCGATCTTGCCGGTGCCGCCGACGGGGAAGCGGTCCAGGACCATGAGCACGGCCGGGACCATGTAGGGCGGGAGCACGGCGGCGGCGTGGTCCCGCAGCTCCGCGGGGACGGGGGTACGCCCCTCGCGTCCGGTGACGTAGGCGACGAGGCGGGCGGTGCCGTGGTCCTCGCGACGGGTGACGACGGCGGCGCCGACGTCGGGGTGCTGGGCGAGGACGGTCTCGATCTCGCCGAGTTCGATGCGGATGCCGTTGACCTTGACCTGGTGGTCCATGCGGCCGAGGATCTCGAGTGCCCCCGCGGTGTTCCAGCGTCCGAGGTCGCCGGTCCGGTAGGCGATCCCGCCGCCGTACGGGTCGGTGACGAACCGTTCGGCGGTCAGTTCGGGGCGGTTGAGGTAGCCGTCGGCGACTCCGAAGCCGGTGATGAGGATCTCCCCGGGCACGCCCATGGGCACGAGGCCGAGGTTGGCGTCGACGACGCGGAGCTGCCGGTTCGGCATGGGCCGTCCGATGGGCACGTACGCGCCGCCCCAGCCCGCCGACGCGTCGAACCACGTGCACGCCACGGAAGCCTCGGCGGGCCCGTACGCGTTGATCAGGCGGGCGCCGGCGGCCATCCACCGGTGCGCCATGTGGGGCGGGATGGGCTCCCCGGCGAGGGTCACGCAGGACATGCTCGGGCAGTCGGCGGGGTCGACCGCGGCGAGGTTGGTGGGCGGGCAGAACGCGTGGGTCAGCTGTTCCTTGGCGATCAGGTCGGTGAGGCGGCGGGCGTCGAGCAGGTCGTCGCGGGAACAGGCCACGACGCGGGCGCCGGAGGTGAGGGCGGTGAAGATCTCGCCCAGGGCGACGTCGAAGACCGGCGCGCAGCAGTGCAGCATCCGACTGTCCGGGCCCACCGCACACTCGTCGGCCATCCAGGCGAGGAAGTTGGTCAGCCTGTCGTGGGTCAGCACGACGCCCTTCGGGGTGCCCGTGGAGCCGGACGTGTAGATCACGAACGCCGGCGCGGACACCTCGACGGTCGGCAGGTCGACCGGTTCGTGCGCCTGCACGGTCGGCCAGTCGTCGTCCAGCGCGACCACCCGTACGCCGTCGGGCCGGGGGACGCGTGGAGCGACCTCGCCGACGGTGAGCACGACCCGGGCGCCGTGGTCGGCCAGCAGCACGCGCATCCGCTCCGTCGGCCAGGAGACGTCCATCGGCGTGTACGCCGCGCCCGCCCGCAGCACGCCCATGGTGGCGATCAACGTCCACAGGCTGCGATCCAACGCCAGCGACACCACGTCACCGGGCCGCACGCCCAGCGACCGCAGGTACCCGGCCAGCGCCCCCGAGCGACGTGCCAGCTCCGCGTACGTCAGCACCTCGCCGCCGGCGACCCCCGCCACCGCCTCGGGCGTGCGCCGCGCCCACTCCAGCACCAACTCGTGGATCGGCTGACCCGGCACCTCACGCGCCGGGCCCCGGCCCCACCCCAACAACCGTTCCCGCTCCGCGTCCCCCAGCAACGGCAACCCCGACAGGCCGACCCCCGGTTCCGCCAGTCCCGCAGACGCCAGCACCATCGCCTGGTCCACCAGGCCCCGCACCCACTGCGCCGAGAACCCGTCCGCCGCGTAGTCCACCCGCACCGCCGAGCCGTCGCGGGCGACGGCCACCACCACGTCCACGTCCACCACGTCCGGCCCCGCCTCGGCCACCGGCGCGTCCGCCAACCCCACCACCACCGGACCCACCGCACCGGCGGCCAGGGCGACCGGCCCGGCCAACGCCGCGCCGACCCGCGACACCAGCTCCCCGAAACAGGGGTCACCCGCGACGTCGACCCGCAGTCCGCCACCCGACGACAGCCCCACCACCACCTCGGCCTGACCGGTGTAGCGGGCCAGCACCCCCAGGACGCCGGCCAGCACCACCGCGCCCGGGGCCGGCACGCCCGCAAGGTCGGGCAGCTCCACCGCCCGGAACTCCGAGGCCGCCCGGGCCGGCCACGCCGTCGGCCGGCGCAGGTCGCCCACCAGGTCGAGGACCTCGAAGTCGGTGCCGGTTCCGGCGGCACCCGCGGCCTCGACCCGACCACCAACGAACCCGACAGACATGAGCCAACCTCCGATCAGGGCCGGCGTGGACCCACGGGGGTACGCCGGGCGGGAAGAACCACGAACTCCGGGGACGCGGCTCGCGTCCCACGGCTGACAAGCAGTCCGGTGTGGACGGGATGGACGGTCAACCAGCGGTGGGGGAGCCCACCGGCCCGGCCTCCAGGAAGCGCAGCATGTGTCCGTTCAGCTCCTCGGCGAAGCGGTACGGCAGGTAGTCGGTGCGGATGGTGACGCGCAGCAGGGCATGGTCGGCCCGGGGCAGCACCTCGACCGTGAGGCCGTTGGGCACCTCCCGGGCGTACGGGTCGACGACCTCCTCGGCCCGGCAGCCGGGCAGCTCCAGCGGCACGACCACGTTGTCCTGGAAGACGAAGGTCGGCAGGCTGGCGACCACCTCGCCGGAGAGCCCGGCGGCGGGGTCGTCGGCGGTCTCCGCGAAGGGAACGTCCTGGGCCCGCATGAGGTCGGTGATCGTCTCGTTGACCCGCAGGACGAGTTTGTCGTCCTCCGGCCCGTCGAAGCGCACCCGGACGCAGTTGAGGTTGAGCCGGGTGGTGAAGGCGGAGTCGAGGACGCGGCTGCCCCGCCTGGCCACCACCATCAGCAGGCCGATGTCGTCCTGCTGATGGACGGCGCGCAGCGCGGAGGCGAACGCGGCGACGAAGTAGCTGGAGCGGCTGAACCGTTGTTCCCGGGCGGCCTGGTCCCAGCGTCGCATGACCTCGGGGGTGACGGTGACGATGTGTCCGGCCTTGGGTCCCCAGGCCAGTGCCTGCTCCAGCGGGGCGGTGGCCGGGCC
>NZ_JBPQTK010000245.1:0-3423 GCF_051386315.1 Micromonospora sp. URMC 107 | reverse complement strand
CGGTGCCTTCTGCGCCTGGCTGCCCGTCGGCACGGCGACCTTCGGGGCCTTGCCGAAGTCGAAGTACGTCACGACGTACTTCGTGGCCTTGTGCTTGCCGGCCGCCGGGATCTCCAGGATGAGCGAGGTGAGGTTCCCGTCCGCCCCGACGACGGCCGTGAACGGGATCGTCTTCGCCGCGGCGCCGAGCGCGTCGACGTCCACGGCGTCCGCCATGGCCTGGCGCACGTGCTCGCCGTGGGTCAGGTCCACGGTGCCGGCGTAGGTGCCGCCGCCCTGGTCCGTCACGGTGTCTGCCGCCGCCCGGAGGATCGCGCCGGTGTTGCCCGGGTCGGCGCCCTCGTAGTACGGCACGCTGGCCGGGTCGGTCAGCTTCGCGTGGTCGAGCTCCATCCACTTCTTCGGCAGCTTCAGCATGCTGCTGAGCTGCTCGGCGCCGTCGAAGCTCACCTTCATCCAGGAGCGCTGCTCGATCAGGCGGAAGGACAGCTTCATCGTGAAGTCGAGTTCCTCGTCCTTCTCGGTCACGGTGAGGTCCATGCCCTTGCCCGCCGGGTCCACCACTCCGGTGACGGCGCCGCTCGGGTCGCTGCCGCTGAACCGGAAGGCCGGGTCCTCCTCGGTCGGCACCGCGGCCAGGAGCGTGCTCTTCGGGTTGGCCGACGGGGAGGCCGACGGGGTCGGGGAGGAGGCCGTCGGGGTCTCCTGGGAGTCGTCGTCGCCACATCCGGCCACCAGGGAGGTGGCGGCCAGCAGGGCGGCTGCGGCCGTCGCGACCCGCCGGACCCTTCCGGCGGCGCCGGTTCGCTGCGTCATTCGCGTGACTCTCTTTCACAGATCGACTGTTGCCGCCGCAGATCTTGGCACGACGGCGCCGCCGGATCATGCCCGTTGGTCCGGTTCTCCGACCGGCGGCCGTTCCCCGGGCCGCTCTCGCCCGGCGGGAAGGTCCGTCGTTGCTGGTAGAAATGCCGGATGAGCCAGGATCGGACGGCGGTACGGGAGCGGGCCGAGGCGGTGCTGCGGCGGTTGGCCGGCGAGCACGCCCGGCTCCGGGAGGACCAGTGGCGGGCGATCGAGGCGCTGGTGGTCGACCGCCGTCGGGTCCTCTGCGTGCAGCGCACCGGTTGGGGCAAGTCGGCGGTCTACTTCGTGGCCACCGCCCTGCTGCGCGAGCGCGACCAGGGCGGCGCCTCGGCGCTGTCGGGCGACCAGGGTGGCGCCGCCGCGCCGCCGTCCGAGCGGGCGCAGCCCGGCGGTGGCGCCGGCCCCACCGTGATCGTCTCGCCGCTGCTGGCGCTGATGCGCAACCAGGTCGAGTCGGCGGCCCGGGCCGGCATCCGGGCCCGCACCATCAACTCCGCCAACCTCGACGAGTGGGACGAGATCACCGCCGAGATCCACGCCGGCGCCGTGGACGTGCTGCTGATCAGCCCGGAGCGGCTCAACAATCCGGACTTCCGGGACACCGTGCTGCCGAAGCTGGCGGCCACCACCGGCCTGCTGGTGGTCGACGAGGCGCACTGCGTCTCCGACTGGGGCCACGACTTCCGGCCGGACTACCGCCGGCTGCGCACCTTCCTCACCAACCTGCCCGAGCGCACCCCGGTGCTGGCCACCACGGCCACCGCCAACGCCCGGGTCACCGCCGACGTGGCGGAGCAGTTGGGCGACGCCCTCGTGCTGCGCGGCAGCCTGGACCGGGAGTCGCTGCGCCTCGGCGTGGTCGAGCTGCCGAGCCCGGCGCACCGGCTGGGCTGGCTCGCCGACCACCTGGACCGGCTCCCCGGCTCCGGCATCGTCTACACGCTGACCGTCGCCGCGGCGGGGGAGACCGCCGAGTTCCTCCGGTCCCGGGGCTACGCCGTCGCCTCCTACACCGGGCAGGCCGAGGACGCCGACCGGCGCGCCGCCGAGCAGGACCTGCTGGACAACAAGATCAAGGCGCTGGTCGCCACCAGCGCGCTGGGCATGGGCTTCGACAAGCCCGACCTCGGCTTCGTCGTCCACCTCGGCGCGCCGCCGTCGCCGATCGCTTACTACCAGCAGGTCGGCCGCGCCGGCCGCGCCGTCGCGCACGCCGAGGTGCTGCTGCTGCCCGGCGCCGAGGACGCCGCCATCTGGCGCTACTTCGCCTCGCTCGCCTTCCCGCCGGAGGAGCAGGTCCGCGCCGTCCTGGCCGCCCTGCACACCGATCGCCCGCTCTCCACCCAGGCGCTCGAACCGATCGTCGACCTGCGCCGGGCCCGGCTGGAGCTGATGCTCAAGGTGCTCGACGTCGACGGCGCGGTCCGCCGGGTGCGCGGCGGCTGGCTCGCCACCGGGGAGACCTGGGTCTACGACGAGGCCCGGCTGCGCCGCGTCGCCGAGGCGCGCACCGCCGAGCAGCAGGCCATGCGGGAGTACGCGAGGACCCCGGACTGCCGCCTGCGCTACCTGCGCGAGTGCCTGGACGACGCCGGGGCCGCCGACTGCGGCCGGTGCGACCGCTGCGCCGGTCCGCTCTTCACGGCCGACGTGTCGGACGTCGCGCTGACCGCCGCGCAGACCTTCCTCGGCCGGCCCGGGGTGGAGATCGCGCCGAAGAAGCTCTGGCCGACCGGGCTGGAGGCGGTGGGCGTACCGCTGAAGGGGCGGATCGCCCCGGCGGAGCAGGCGCTGCCCGGGCGCGCGGTGGGGCGGCTGTCCGACCTGGGGTGGGGCGGCCGGCTGCGCGACCTGGTCGGGCCGGAGGCGGCGGACGCCGTCGTCCCCGACGACGTGGCCGCCGCCGTGGTCGAGGTGCTGAAGGCGTGGGCGCACGGCGACGAGCGGTGGCCGCGCCGCCCGGTCGGTGTGGTCGCGGTCGGCTCGCGCCGCCGGCCCCGGCTGGTCGGCTCGCTGGCCGAGCGGATCGCCGCCGTCGGGCGGCTGCCGCTGCTCGGCCAGGTGACGCCGACCGGCGCGCCCGCCGGGGGCCCGCGGGGCAACAGCGCCCAGCGGGTACGCGCCCTGCACGGCGCTTTCGCCGTGCCGGACGAGCTGGCCGACGCCCTCGCCGGGCTCGACGGGCCGGTGCTCCTCGTCGACGACCTGGTCGACTCGGGGTGGACGATGACGATGGCCGCCCGCGAGCTCCGCCGGGTCGGCGCCCCCGACGTGCTCCCCCTCGCGCTGGCCGTGGCCGGCTGAGCCACCCGTCCGCCTGCCGGCCGTCGCCGGTCGGCCCCTGGCCGTCGCCGGCAGCCCGCGGCAGGACGCTTGAACTGGGCCGACGCCGTCGCCGGCCTGGTCGGGAAAGTTCCCGGCGGGAGCGGACTGCGACCGTCGCCACGCCGCGCCACCGGCGGGCGGGCGGGGCGCCGGGGGAGCCGTGGCTCTACCTGGGCGGGCCGATCGGGATCGTGTTCATCGCGATCGCCGCGGCGATCGTCCGGTTCACCG
>NZ_JBPQTK010000244.1:0-3549 GCF_051386315.1 Micromonospora sp. URMC 107 | reverse complement strand
CGCAACGCATGCGGAATGTTGTAAGCCGCCGACCCACCCAACTGATCCACCAACCACAACCGCTCCTGCGCGAACGACGGGGGCATGTGGCGGCGACGCAGGACCGGCAGCAGGGGCAGGCCGCTGGTGGCGTCGGCGAGCAGTTCCCCGATCCGGCCGGCCAGGGCGCGCAGGACCGGGCGCTCGAACGGGTCGCGCAGGGTCAGCCCGCAGGCGAACAGGTCGTTGACCCGGTTGACCAGCTGGGTGGCGAGGATGGAGTGGCCGCCGAGGTGGAAGAAGTCGTCGGTGGCGGTCACGCCGCGCACGCCGAGCAGGCGTTCCCAGATCCCGGCCAGGGCCACCTCGACCGGTCCGGCCGGCGGTTCACCGGTGCTGGTCGGCGCGGCCGGCTCGTCGTACGGCTTCGGCAGCGCCCGCACGTCGAGCTTGCCGGCCCGGTCGACGGGGATGCGGTCGATGAGCACGAACCGCGCGGGCACCATGTGCTGCGGCAGCTCGCGCGTGGCGCAGGCCCGCAGCTCGGCGACGAGCCGGGCCCGGGCGTGCACCTTCAGCGGGTCGCTGGCCGCGGCCGTCCCGTCCATCCCGTCCCGGTCGAAGTCGGCGATGGCGACCCGCCGGCCGGCGGCTGACCCGGGCAGGACGACCACGTCGAAGACGCCGTCGATGCGCCCCGGCGTCCACCGGGTGCGCACCGCGCGCCCGGCGCGGGCGGCGAGGTCGAAGACGTCCTGCGGGTCGACGCCGTCAGGCTCGGTCGACTCCTCCAGCGCCTGCCCGACGGTCGTGCCCTCGGGCGCGGTGCCCAGCGCCGCCAGCAGCGCCCGCTCCCGCCGCAGGCGGGCGTTGGGGATGCCGCGTACGCCGAGCGTGGCGGACGGGTCGGCGAACAGCCGTTGCGGGTCCCAGCCCTCGCTCCAGTCCTGCCAGCGGGGGGTGACGACGAGGTCGGCGGGCGCGCGGTGCACCGTCGCGTCGTAGCGGAACCGCACCAGCTCGTTGGCGCCGCGCCCCTCGTGCAGGTCGTGGTCGACCCAGGCCCCGTCGCCGGCGGCGCGGACCAGGTCGACGGCGGAGACGAGCAGCTCGCGTTCGGCCTCGACGGCGCGTCGGCAGCGCCGGTCGAGTTCGCCGAGGGTGAGCTGCCGTCCACCCCGGACGGACTCGATCCACAGGTGGGTCAGCACGAGGCTCTCGCGGGGCCGCAGGTCGCCGAGGAAGATCCGGCCGGCCGGGTGGAGGCGGGCGCGGACCGCGTCGAGGACCTCGCCGAGGTACGCCGCGGTCGGGAAGTACTGCACGACCGAGTTGAGGATCGCGACGTCGAAGCGGCGTCCGCCGAGCCCGTCGAGGTCGGCGGCGTGCGCGCGGTGCAGCGACACCCGGTCGTCCTGCCCCTGGTCGGCCACCACCCGGGCCAGCTTGTCCAGCGTGGCGGCGGAGATGTCGACGCCGGCGAAGGAGCGCACGTGCGCCAGCAGCGGCAGCATGATCAGGCCGGTGCCGCAGCCGATCTCCAGCACGTCCGACGGGTCCAGCCGCAGGATGCGCCGGACCGTCGCATCGCGCCACTGGCGCATCTCGTCGTCGGCGATCTGGCGCGACGAGGCGGTGTCGTTCCAACCGGCCAGGTCGAAGTCGGCCGCGCCGGTGTGCGCGATGCCCTGCTGGGCGTCGAACACCTCCTCCCACGACCGCAGCAGGTCGGTGGACTCGCTGAGCAGCCGGTCGCGGTGCGGTACGGCGTAGGCGACGAGGACGTCGCCGCCGTCGGCGCCGGTGCCGACGACGGCGCGCACGTCGGCGACGCCCTCGCAGCGGGCCAACGCCGACTCGACGTCGCCCAGCTCGACCCGGTGGCCGTGCAGCTTGACCTGGTGGTCGGCCCGGCCGTGGAAGGCGATCGTGCCGTCGGCGCGGTAGGCGCCGACGTCGCCGGTGCGGTATAGCCGGGCCCCCGGGTGCGACGGGCGCGGATCGGGCACGAAGACGTCCGCCGTCTGCCGGGGGCGGCCGGCGTACCCGCGTCCGACCTGCGGGCCGCCGATGCAGATCTCGCCGCGTACCCCGACGGGCACCAGCCGGCCCAGGCTGTCGAGGATGACGATGTCGACGTTGTCGATCGGCCTGCCGATGGTGGAGACCCGGTCCGGTTCGATGCGGACGGCGGTGGCGTCCACGGTGCACTCGGTCGGCCCGTAGACGTTCCAGACCTCGGCGTCGAGGCGGGCCAGCCGGTCCCACAGCGCCTGGCTCACCGCCTCGCCGGCGACGACGACCCGCTCCAGCGGTGAGTCCGCGCCGAACAGGTCGCGGTCGAGCAGCTGCTGCATCTGCGTCGGCGAGCACTGGAGGAACTGCACGCCGTGCGCGCGGACGAAGGCGGCCAGCCCGGCGGGGTCGCGGCGCAGCATCGCGTCGGGGATGTGCATGGTGGCGCCGAGGAACAGCAGGCACAGGTCCTCGACGAAGGCGTCGGAGGTGAAGTCGGCGTTGAAGGTGGCGACGGGGGCGCCCCGCTCGGCGGTGCGGTGGATCACGTCATCCAGCCACCGGGTCAGGTTGCTCAGGCTGCGGTGCTCGATCAGGACGCCCTTGGGTGTGCCGGTGGAGCCGGAGGTGTGCATCACGTACGCGGTCGCGTGGGGCGGCGGGGCGACGGCCGGGGCGGCGGCGAGCTGCTCGTCGACGGCGGGCACCGGCAGGGTCGGCACGGCGCAGCCCTCGGGCAGCGGGGCGGTGCCGTCGGTGACGACGACGCGGGGGGCCAGGCTGTCCAGGAGCGCGGTCAGCCGCCGGGACGGGGTGTCGGTGTCGACCATCGCGAAGGCGCCGCCGGCCTTGAGGACCCCGAGCACGGCGACGAGCGAGCCGATCGAGCGCCGGGCGAACACGGCGACGCGGTCGTCCGGGCGCACACCGGCCGCGAGCAGGCCGGCGGCGAGCCGGTTGGCGCGCCGGTCCAGCTCCTCGTAGTCGCAGGTGACGCCGTCCATGACCAGCGCCGGGCGGCGGCCGTGCGTGCGTACGGTCGCGGTGAACATGTCGAGCACCGAGGTGAAGGCGTCCGGTTCGGTGCGGCGGCCCCGGGCGGCGGGCAGCACGATCCGCACGGACTCGTCGTCCATCATCGACAGCTCGGACAGCCGCACGTCCGGCTGGGTGGTGGCGTGGTCGAGCACCGCCAGCATCTGCTCGACGAGGCAGCGGACGGTCGTCTCGTCGAACAGGTCGGTGCTGTACTCGTACCAGCCGACGAGCTGGGGCCGGCCGTCCTCGACGGACTCCCAGAACATCAGGCCCAGGTCGCTCTTGGCGGTGCCGGTGTCGCGGTCCTCGATCGTCACCTGGAGGTCGCCGAGGTCGTGGTGGGGAAACGGCGCGTTCTGCAGCATCAGGTCGACGTTGAACAGCGGTACGCCGTGGGCGAGGTCGCGGTTTGGCGCCAGCTCCTGCACAAGCCGCTCGAAGGGCAGGTCCTGGTGGGCGTACGCGCCCAGCGTCGTCTCCCGCACCCGCGCCAGCAACTCCCGGAACGTCGGATCA
>NZ_JBPQTK010000243.1:0-3568 GCF_051386315.1 Micromonospora sp. URMC 107 | reverse complement strand
TCCCAGGGATAAGGAGAACCACATGTCCACTGCCTCAGCGAGTGTCGCTGACCGTGGGGCCATGCTGGAGGCCTACTACGGGTCGTTCACCAGCGAGAAGGAAAAGGAAGCCCTCAGCGTTCCCCTGCGGCTGGTCGCCGCCTGGGCCAACAACGACGCCGAGGGCGTGGCCGACGTGTTCACCGAGGACGGGATCATGATCCTGCCCGGCGACGTGTTCAAGCGCGGCCGCGACGAGATCCGGGCGTTCATGGCCGCCGCCTACGCCGGCCCGTTCAAGGGCACCGGCGTCACCGGCCGGCCCGTCGACGTCCGCTTCGTCACCGACGACGTGGCCCTGCTGCGTACCCACGGCGGCATCCTCGCCGCCGGCGAGACCGAGATCGCCGACGAACTCGCCGTGCGTTCCACCTGGATCGTCGTCAAGACCAACGGCCAGTGGCAACTCGCCGGCTACCAGAACAGCCCCCGAGGCGCCGGCGCCACCCTGCGCTGGTAACCACCCACAACCCGGCACGCCGCCCGACCCACGAAGGAGACAACCCGATGAGCAAGGCTGCCGAACTGGTCAAAGGCGCCAAGCAGTGGGCCAGCCACTACGGCCAGTACGCCAACGGAACGGAGGGCGCCGTGCTCACGGTGCCGCTGCGCTTCCGCGGAGCCTGGGAGAGCAACGACGCCGACGCCGTCGCTGACGTCTTCACCGAGAACGGCAGCATGCTGGCCGGTGACAACCAGCTGAAGGGGCGCGAGGAGATCCGCGCGTACCTGCGGGAGGCGTTCGCGGGTCCGTACCAGGGCGCGCGGCTGGTGGACGAGCCCCTGGAGATCAAGATGCTCACCGACGACGTCGCGCTGGCGGTCACCCAGGGCGGGATCGTCCGCGACGGCGCCGGCGAGCTCGCGCCGGAGGACGAGGTCCGGACGACCTGGGTGGTCGCCCGGCGCAACGGTGACTGGCACCTGATGTCGCACCAGTCCAGCCCGTTGAAGGGCTGACGGGCAGCGAGACGCGTGCCCGAAGCAAGTCGCGGACGTGGGGCGGAGCCGGTACCCGGACGGGTGCCGGCTGCGTCTCGTGTCCTGTCCGTGCCCGCCGCCGGGGCGGGAAACGCCACCGGAGCCATCCTGTCTCACAAGGAGAAACTGAATGCGAGTCATGTTCGCGGTCTGGCCCGCCATCGCGCACCTCTACCCGTCGGTGACGCTCGCCTGGGCCCTCAAGTCCGCCGGGCACGAGGTCTGCGTGGTCTCCGGGCCGGCCGTGGCCAAGGCGGTCACCGACGCGGGGCTGACCGCGGTGTCCCTCGGCGACGACCTGCCCGAGACGGTGGGCGCGGGCAGCGCCGAACTCCGGGCGCTGGCGGCGGAGCGGTACGGGGACCTGTCGGAGGCGCTGGGGCTCACCGATCCCGAAGAGGCCTACCCCTGGGAGTTCTTCCGGAACTTCATGCTGCCGTGCACCTGGAACTTCCACCCCGCCGACCCGGCGACCGCGGTGGACGCCTCCGGCGTGCAGAACCTGATCCGGCTGGCCCAGGGCTGGCGGCCGGACCTGGTGATCTGGGAGCCGTGCTGGCCGTCGGCGGCGGTGGCGGCGCGGGCCTGCGGCGCGGCGCACGCCCGGCTGCTCTGGGGGCACGACATGTTCGCCTGGACGCACGACCGCTGGGTGCAGCGCCGGGAGGCCGGGCTCCCGCTGGGCGAGGATCCGCTGACCGGCTACGTGCGCCCGGTCGCCGAGCCCTTCGGCTTCGAGGTGGACGACGAGCTGCTGTTCGGCCAGTGGACCATCGACCCGACCCCGGCCGGGATGCGCCTGCCCACCACCCGGTCCGCCGTGTCCATGCGGTGGGAGCCCTACAACGGCGCGGCGGTCATGCCGGAATGGTTGTACGACCGGCCGGACCGCCCGCGTATCGCGTTCTGCCTCGGCGCGTCGATGCGACAGTTCGGCAAGGGCGCCGAGGACCTCGCCCGCGCGATCCACTCGCTGATCAACGACATGTTCGAGATGGTCGCCGATCTGGACGTGGAGATGGTGGCGACCCTCAACGACGCCCAACTCGAAGGCGTCACCCGGGTGCCGGACAACGTGCGGATCATCGAGTACATTCCGCTCGACCTGCTGCTACCGACCTGTTCGGCCTTCATCCACCACGGTGGCGTGGGCACCTGGGCGGCGGCCATCCCGTTCCAGGTCCCGCAGATCGTCCCGGTGGAGATGTGGGGAATCGAGTCCCCGGTGACCGGCCCGTACATGGCCGCCCGGGGCGCGGGAATCGCGCTGAACCGGGCCGAGCAGTCGGTCGACGACATGCGCAAGCAACTCGTGCAGGTGCTCGAGGATCCGTCGTACCGGCAGGGCGCGGCGCGGGTGCACCAGGAGTGGCTGTCGATGCCGAGCCCGCACGACGTCGTCCCGATCCTGGAGCGGCTGACCGCCCACCACCGCGCGCGGGTCTGACCCGGTCGGCGCCGCCGCGGCGCCCGGCACCGGCACGCTCCGCGAGGGATCCCGCGGAAAGCTGCCGTACCGGTCCCGGTCAGGGCGCCGACCGATGTCGCCTCCGACAATCGCGGGGATCCGCGCGAGGATCGCGCGGATGCCCGCGATTCGTGGCAGCTTTTCGCCGGGGCCGCCGGCCGCTTTATGGTGAGCGCCTTTCGGCCTCGCCACAATCGGCGTTCCCGCGCGCCCGGAGGTGACGACCCCCCGATGCGCGCGGCTGGTGACATCGCGGCGGACGCGCGGCGGATCTACCCGATTCCACAAAGCATCTGCGATAGGCTCGGGTCGATCACGGTGGCGCATTTTCCCAGGCCTCTGTTCCTGGCCTGCCTGGCACGGGCACCGGCCACCTCATCTACTCTGGAGGATCACTGAGAATGGCAACGTACGTGTTGATCCCGCCCGCGGGCAGCGGACCCTGGTACTGGCACCTGCTGGCGGACCAGCTGCGTGAGCGGGGGCACGACGTGGTCGCGGTCGACCTGCCCTGTGACGACGACTCGGCGGGGCTGGCGGAGTACACCGACGTCGCCGTCGAGGCCATCGGGGACCGCAGGGACCTGGTCGTCGTCGCGCAGTCCCTGGGCGCGTTCACCGGCCCGCTGGTGTGCGACCGGGTCCAGGCGGACCTGCTCGTGCTGCTGACGCCGATGGTGCCCGCCCCCGGCGAGTCGCCGGGCGAGTGGTGGGGCAGCACCGGCTACGCGGAGGCCCGGCAGGCCCAGGCCGAGCGCGAGGGCTGGACGCCGGAGCAGAACGACGACCCCGGGGTCATCTTCTTCCACGAGCTGTCGCCGCAGCTCGTCGAGGAGGCAACGGCGAACGCGCGGGACCAGTCGGGGACGCCGTTCGAGAAGCCGTGGCCGCTGAAGTCCTGGCCGGACGTGCCGACCCGGGCGCTGCTCTGCCGGGGCGACCGGTTCTTCCCCATCGACTTCTCGCGCAAGCTGGTCTCCGACCGGCTGGGCATCACCGCCGACGAGATGGACGGCGGGCACCCGGTGGCCCTCAGCCGGCCGCGCGAACTGGCCGACCGGCTGGAGGAGATCCGGCGCG
>NZ_JBPQTK010000242.1:0-3686 GCF_051386315.1 Micromonospora sp. URMC 107 | reverse complement strand
GTTGTGGTGGAGGACAGGACACCTCCGATCACCACGATTCCGGCACCACAGGTCCATGATCGACGCAACGGGGGCGGCGCTTGGCCGCCGCGGTGCGGGGGCCGTAACCGACCAGGACGGCGGTACGGCCGCCCGGGGCGGGACCGCCGATCAGGCCCGGCTCGACCGCGCCCTCGGCCGGCGCCACCTCGACCGCGGCCAGCGACGCCGCCGACGGGGTGGGCAGGGCGGCGGCCGGCGCACCGGTCGTCGACGCCTCGATCGGGCCGGCGCCCGGGTCGGTGTCGATCGCGATGATCGGCGTGCCGACCTCGACCGTGCTTCCCTCCGGGTGGAAGATCGCCTGCACCTGGCCGGCCCACTTCGCCGGGATCTCGACGGCCGCCTTGGCCGTCTCCACCTCGACGATCGGCTGGTTCAGCTCGATGACGTCGCCGACCTTGACCAGCCACGCGAGGATCTCACCCTCGGTCAGGCCCTCGCCCAGGTCGGGCAGGTTGAACTCCTTGATCCGCGACATGCCGCTCACCAGCCGAAGGTGCGGTCGACGGCGTCGAGCACCCGGTCGAGGTCGGGCAGGTACTCCTCCTCCACCCGGGAGGCCGGGTAGGGGGTGTCGAAGCCGGTCACCCGCAGCACCGGGGACTCCAGGGAGTAGAAGCACTCCTCGGTGACCCGGGCCGCGATCTCCGAGCCCAGGCCCAGGTTGCCCGGGGCCTCGTGCACGACCACGCAGCGGCCGGTGCGCTTCACCGACTCGTACGCGGCGGTCAGGTCCAGCGGGGAGAGCGAGCGCAGGTCGATGACCTCCAGCTCCCGGCCGTCCTCGGCGGCGGCGGTCGCCGCGTCCAGGCAGGTCCGCACCATCGGCCCGTACGCCAGCACCGTGGCGTCCGTGCCGGGCCGGACGACCCGGGACGAGTGCAGCGGGTACGCCCCGGACAGCGGGGCGTCCAGCTCGACCGGTCCCTTCTCCCAGTAGCGCCGCTTCGGCTCCAGGAAGACGATCGGGTCGTCCGACGCGATGGCCTGCTGGATCATGGTGTAGGCGTCCTGCGGGTTGGCGCAGGACACCACCTTCAGGCCGGCGGTGTGGGCGAAGTACGCCTCGGGCGACTCGGAGTGGTGCTCGACCGCGCCGATGCCGCCGCCGAACGGGATCCGGATGACCATCGGGATCCGGACCTTGCCCTGCGAGCGGTAGTGCATCTTCGCCACCTGCGACACGATCTGGTCGTACGCGGGGTAGACGAAGCCGTCGAACTGGATCTCGCAGACCGGCCGGAAACCGCGGATGGCCAGGCCCACGGCGGTGCCGATGATGCCGGACTCGGCGAGCGGCGTGTCGATCACCCGCTGGTCGCCGAAGTCCTTCTGGAGGCCGTCGGTGATCCGGAAGACGCCGCCGAGCTTGCCGACGTCCTCGCCCATGATGACGACCTTCGGGTCGTTCTCCAGGGCCCTGCGCAGGCCGGTGTTGAGGGCCTTGCCGAGGCTGAGCGTCTCCGTGGCCATCAGTGGGCGCTCCCCTCGAACGACTCCATGTACTTCGTGAACTGCGCCCGCTGCTCGTCGAGCTCGGGGGATCCGTTGGGGTAGACGTGGTCGAACATCGTCACCGGCTCCGGGTTGGGCATGGCGAGCACCCGCTCGCGCAGGTGCACCGACTCGGTGCGGGCCTGCTCGTCGACGGCGGTGAAGAAGTCCGCGTCGGCGATCTGCTGCTTCTCCAGGAACGCCTTCATCCGGGCGATCGGGTCCTTCGCCTGCCAGGCCTCGACCTCGCTGGCGATCCGGTAGCGGGTCGGGTCGTCGGAGGTGGTGTGCGCGCCCATCCGGTAGGTGTAGGCCTCGATCAGGCTGGGGCCCTGGCCGAGCCGGGCGTTGTCCAGCGCGTGCCGGGTCACCGCGTACGACGCGAGCACGTCGTTGCCGTCCACCCGGACGCCGGGGAAGCCGAAGCCGCCCGCCCGCTGGTAGAGCGGCACGCGGGTCTGCCGCTCCAGCGGCTCGGAGATGGCGTACTGGTTGTTCTGGCAGAAGAACACCAGCGGGGCGTTGAAGACGCTGGCCCAGACGAACGCCTCGTTGACGTCGCCCTGGCTGGTGGCGCCGTCGCCGAAGTAGGCGATCACCGCCTCGCCGTCCTCGGTCCCGGTCTTGCCGTCCATGTGGACGCCCATGGCGTACCCGGTCGCGTGCAGGGTCTGCGCCCCGATCACGATCGTGTACATGTTGAACTTGAACTCGTTCGGGTCCCAGCCACCCTGGTCGACGCCCCGGAACAGGCCGAGCGGCATGATCGGGTCGATGCCCCGGCAGTAGAGGACGCCGTGCTCCCGGTAGGTCGGGAAGGCCATGTCCTGCGTACGCAGCGCGCGTCCCGAGCCCACCTGCGCGGCCTCCTGGCCCAGCAGGCTGGCCCACAGACCCAGCTCGCCCTGGCGCTGCAACGCGGTGGCCTCGGCGTCGAGCTTGCGGACCAGCACGAGGTCGCGGTAGAGCCCGCGGTACTCCTCGTCGGTGAAGTCGACGCGGTACTCAGTCCCGTCCGGGCCCGTCGCGCTCTCGATCCGCTCACCCTCCGGGGTGAGCAGCTGCACCAGCTGCGGGTCGCCGGTCGCACCCTTCCTGGACCGGGGTGCGGCCCGTCGGCCGCGACTGGAGACCCCGGGGTCGCCCTTTGCCATCCGTCTCTCCCTGTCTGTCTGCGTCGGCACCGGGGGGTCACCCGGCCGCGCAACTCGTGCGCCTGCCCGGCTGGTGCCGGACGGGTTCCTGGCGGCCGCGCCTAGCCCCGGTGGGGGTTGCCGCGCGGCGTGAGCCGGATTCTTGGCCGAACCCGGTTCGGGAGCGCCGGCGCCCAGCCGCGCCTGCCGCGGGGGTGCGCGGAGGTCGTGGCTGCGTTGCCGTCGTGGTCCATATTCGCATCACACGTGAGCGCGCCCACACTGCGCCTGTCCCGCGCCGTGGTGGTGGCCCGCTTCGTCGCACGAACGGCCCGGTGTCCGTTGCATCGACGCCCGGCCGATCCGGCGGTGGTTCGTCACCGTTCGGCCATATACGCGTGTCGACACGCTGTGCAGGGTTGGCCGACGCAGCGTCACTGGTCCAGGCTGATTGGCGCGGGATCGTCCGCGTCGGGCGGTTTGCCGCTTCCACGCGTCCGGGCGGTACGCCGGGCGCTCCGGAGCGGTCGCCGTACCGGGCCGTCCGCCGCCGAGCCGACGAAAGGGAGTGCGTGGTGTCCGAGCCAGCCCAAGATCCCGCCACCCCCTTCCTCGGTCGGCATCGCGCCCCCGGCGGCTACCGGAGGCTGGTCGGGGCGCACCGGGCTCCCGGCTCGGGCGGGCCGTCCCGGGGCTACCTGTTCACGGTGGCGCTGCTCGCCGGCACCGCGTCGATGCCGGTCCTCGCCGCGATCAGCACCGGCTCCGCCACCGTCGGCAGCACGGCCCTGCCGGACAGCAGCACCCCGTTCCTGCCGACACCCTCGGTCGGCCCCGTGGTGATCCCGGTGCCGGCGACAGGTCAGCCGCCGGTCGTCCCGTCGACCCCGTCCCCCGCCGTGGCCGCCCCGGGCGACTGGTGGATCGTCCCGCCCTTCCCGCGTACGCCGATCGTCGCCGCGCCGGCCCCGCCGCACCCCGCCGAGGATGTACGCGAACGGGATCCCGCTGACGAAG
>NZ_JBPQTK010000241.1:0-3707 GCF_051386315.1 Micromonospora sp. URMC 107 | reverse complement strand
GTGGGAGGGCTGGGGGTCAGAGGCCGGAGAGGCGTTGGCCGGCTCGGACCACGGCCATCGCGTGCCGTTCGCCGGGGCGGCGACCCAGGCGCTCGATCGGGCCGGAGATGCTGATCGCGGCGATGACCCGGCCGGTGCGGTCGCGGATCGGGGCCGAGACGCTCGCCACACCGGCCTCGCGCTCGGCGACGCTCTGCGCCCAGCCCCGGCGGCGTACCTCGGCCAGGGTGCGGCCGGTGAACTTCGACCGGGGCAGTAGCGGCATCACGGCCTCGGGCGGCTCCCAGGCGAGCAGGATCTGCGCCGCGGAGCCCGCCGTCATCGGCAGCACCGAGCCGACCGGGACGGTGTCCCGCAGGCCGCTGGCCCGCTCGGCGGCGGCCACGCAGATGCGCTCGTCGGCGCGGCGCAGGTAGAGCTGGGCGCTTTCGCCGGTGGCGTCCCGCAGCGCCGCCAGCAGCGGCTCCGCCGCCGTCAGGAGCACGTCCGGCGCGGCGTTGGCGAGCTCACCCAGGCGCGGGCCGGGACGCCAGCGCCCCTGGGTGTCCCGGACCAGCATCCGGTGGATCTCCAGCGCCTGCGCCAGCCGGTGCGCGGTGGCCCGGGGCAGCTTGGTGCGTTCAACGAGTTCGGCCAGGCTGGCGCCGTCGACGCAGGCGGCCAGGATGACCACCGCCTTGTCGAGAACGCCGACACCGCTCATACTGTGTCCCACAAGCCGAAACTTACCTCCCAGAATTTAGGATGTCCAGATGGTGGGAGTCACTACTACCGAGCCGAGGACCCTGGCCGAGAAGGTCTGGGACGCGCACGTCGTACGGTCCGCCGAGGGCGAGCCCGATCTGCTCTTCATCGACCTGCACCTGCTGCACGAGGTGACGAGCCCGCAGGCCTTCGACGGGTTGCGTCTCGCCGGGCGCCGGGTGCGCCGCGCCGACCTCACGCTCGCGACGGAGGACCACAACACTCCGACGGGGTACGCGGACCCGTCGTTCCAGCGGCGGCGCGGCGACCTGCTCACCATCGCCGACCCCACCTCGCGCACCCAGATCGAGACGCTGCGCCGCAACTGCGCCGAGTTCGGCGTCCGGCTGCACCCGTTGGGCGACGAGAACCAGGGCATCGTGCACGTCATCGGCCCGCAGCTCGGCGTCACCCAGCCCGGCATGACCATCGTCTGCGGCGACTCGCACACCGCCACCCACGGCGCCTTCGGCGCGCTCGCGTTCGGCATCGGCACGAGTGAGGTCGAGCACGTGCTGGCCACCCAGACGCTGCCGCAGAGCCGGCCGAAGACGATGGCGGTGAACGTGACCGGGCAGCTCGCCCCGGGGGTCACCGCCAAGGACCTGGTGCTCGCGCTGATCGCCCAGGTCGGCACGGGCGGCGGCCGCGGGCACATCGTCGAGTACCGCGGCGAGGCGATCCGGTCGCTGTCCATGGAGGGGCGGATGACCATCGCCAACATGTCCATCGAGTGGGGCGCCAAGGCCGGCATGATCGCGCCGGACGAGACCACCTTCGCGTACCTGAAGGGGCGGCCGAACGCACCGAAGGGCGCCGACTGGGACGCGGCGGTCGCCTGGTGGCGGACCCTGCCCACGGACGAGGGCGCCACCTTCGACGCCGAGGTGACCCTGGACGCCGGCGCGGTCACCCCGTTCGTCACCTGGGGCACCAACCCGGGTCAGGGCGCGCCGCTGGGCGCGGTGGTGCCCACGCCCGAGGAGTTCGTCACCGAGGCCGAGCGGACCGCCGCCCGGCGCGCGCTGGAGTACATGGACCTGCGCCCCGGCACCCCGCTGCGGGACCTCGCGGTCGACGTGGTCTTCGTCGGCTCCTGCACCAACGGCCGGCTGGAGGACCTCCGGGCCGCCGCCGACGTGCTGCGCGGGCACCGGGTGGCCGACGGGGTGCGGATGCTGGTCGTGCCCGGTTCCGCCGCCGTGCGCGAGGCGGCCCAGGCGGAAGGGTTGGACAAGGTCTTCACCGACGCCGGCGCCGAGTGGCGCTTCGCCGGCTGCTCCATGTGCCTGGGCATGAACCCGGACACGCTCTCGCCGGGCCAGCGCTCCGCCTCCACCTCAAACCGCAACTTCGAGGGCCGCCAGGGCCGGGGCGGACGCACCCACCTGGTCTCCCCGCCGGTCGCCGCCGCCACCGCCGTGGCGGGCCGGCTGGCCGCTCCCGCCGACCTGTAGAAGGGCACCCAGATGGAGAGGTTCACCACCCACACGGGCACCGCCGTGCCGCTGCGGCGCTCCAACGTGGACACCGATCAGATCATCCCCGCCGTGTACCTCAAGCGGGTGACCCGGACCGGTTTCGCGGACGGCTTGTTCAGCGCCTGGCGCGAGGACCCGGAATTCGTGCTCAACGATCGCGCCCATTCCGGTGCGTCGATTCTTGTGGCCGGTCCCGAGTTCGGCACCGGCTCCTCCCGGGAGCACGCGGTCTGGGCGCTGCGCGACTGGGGCTTCCGGGCCGTGATCTCACCCCGCTTCGGCGACATCTTCCGGGGCAACGCGCTCAAGGAGGGTCTGCTCCCGGTCGAGCTGGAATTGAAGGCGGTCGAGGCGATCTGGGATCTGGTGGAGGCCGACCCGACCACCCCGGTCACCGTCGACCTGACCGCCCGCGAGGTGCGGGTCGGAGAGGCCACCTGGTCGTTCCCGTTGGACGACTTCAGCCGCTGGCGGCTGCTGGAGGGCTTGGACGACATTGGACTCACCCTCCGCCACGAGGCGGAGATCAGCGCCTTCGAGGCCACCCGGCCGCCGTTCCTGCCCTCGGTCGTTTAGCCGTACGCCCGATCCCACAGCGGTTTCCGCCCCGGCCGGTCTCACCGGCCGGGGCGAATCCGTTACGACACAAGGGCTTTTTTCGACCGAATGTTTGTGTCCCGGCAGCACAGGGCATACCGTGCGCGCAGAATGGCTCGCGTCGAGTCAGTTGCACAATCGGGAGGAAGTCGTGAACAAGGCCGAGCTCATCGAGGCGCTCGCCGTTCGCCTGGGGGACCGGAAGACGGCGACGGCCGCGCTCGACGCGGTCCTCGCTGAGGTCCAGGCGGCGGTCACCAAGGGCGAGAAGGTGGCGATCACCGGATTCGGAGCGTTCGAAAAGCGCGTCCGGGGCGCCCGAACAGCGCGCAACCCGCGGACCGGCGAGGCGGTGAAGGTCAAGAAGACATCCGTCCCGACCTTCCGTCCCGGCGCCGGATTCAAGGAGATGGTGGCCAGCGGCAAGGTGCCGAAGGCCACGGCGGCGGCGAAGAAGACCACGGCGGCCGCCGCCAAGACCACCACCGCCGCCAAGACCACCGCGGCGGCCAAGACGACGGGTGCCAAGGCCACCGGGGCGAAGGCCACCGGGGCCAAGGCGGCCGGTGCCAAGGCCACCGGTGCCAAGGCCACCGGAGCCAAGGCCACCGGAGCCAAGGCGGCGGGCGCGAAGGCGACCGGGGCCAAGGCGACCACGGCGGCCAAGAAGGCCCCCGCGGCGAAGGCGACCAAGACCACCGCGGCGAAGAAGACCGCGACCACCAAGGCCGCCCCGGCGAAGAAGACCACCGCGGCGACGAAGGCCACGGCGGCGAAGAAGACCGCCGCGACGGCGAGCAAGAGCGCGGCGGCGAAGAAGGCGCCGGCCAAGAAGGCCGCGACCAAGCGCTGAGCCGAGCGGTACGAGAAGGGGGGCCCCCCCCC
>NZ_JBPQTK010000240.1:0-3738 GCF_051386315.1 Micromonospora sp. URMC 107 | reverse complement strand
GCTCCGCGAGAAGGTCGCCATCCGGCGCGGCGAGGGCGCCGTCACCGACGCGTACGCCCGCCGGCTGGACAGCGCGATCACCGCGCTCGGGGCCGCGCGGGTCTGACCGGCGGGCGGTCAGCGGGCCCGGGCCCGGACGGGCACCCGGGCCGTCGCGGGCGGGGCCGACTCCGCGATGAAGCGGCGGTACACCTCCTCGTAGCCGGCGGCCATCCGCTCGGTGGAGAAGTTCTCCGCCACGTGCGCGACGCAGGCCGCCGGGTCGAGGTCCGTCGCCGCTCGCAACGCGCCGGGCAGCTCGTCCACGCGCTCGCAGATCAGGCCGGTCCGGCCGGGCCGGACGAGTTCCGGCACCGCGCCCCGGTCCAGCGCCACCACCGGCGTGCCGGTCGCCATCGCCTCCACCATCACCATGCCGAACGGTTCGTCCCACTGGATCGGCATGATCAGGCACCGGGCCTCGACCAGCAGCCGCAGCGCCTCGGCCCGGTCGGCGTCGAGCACCACCCGGACGTCCTCGCCGAGCAGGGGCCGGACCACCTGCTCGTAGTAGCGGTGCTCGGCCGGCTCGTTGCACTTGCCGGCCAGCACCAGCGGCAGGCCGGCGGCCCGGCACGCCCGGATGGCGAGGTCCGGGCCCTTGTCGGGGCTGAAGCGGGCCAGCCAGAGCACCGGCCCGTGCCCGGGCGCGGTCTTGTGCGGGACGCCGCGGACGTCCATCGCGTTGTGCACCGTACCGACCCAGGGCAGCGGCGGATTGAGCCGGCGCTGGGCGTGCGAGATGGCCACCAGCCCGACGCCGCTGTCGGTCTCGCTGAGCACGTCGCCGTACTCGCCCACGGGGTTGCCGTGCACGGTGGCCACGGTGGGCACGGCCCGGTGGCCGGCGATCAGCGGGCCGATGGTGGTGTGGTCGTGCACGACGTCGAAGTCGCCCGCGTGGACCCGGTGGTTGACCCGGGCCAGGTGGGCCAGCTCGGGCAACGCCTCGCCGAGCCGCTCGAACTGGAGCTCGGGCACCGTGGAGACGAACGCGGCCGTGGTCCCGTGCTCGCGGCCGGCGCCGAAGACGGTCACCGCGTGGCCCCGGCCGACCAGCGTCTCCACCAGGCCGGTCACCACCTGTTCGAGCCCGCCGTAGCCGGGCGGCGGCACCGACAGCCACGGCGGCAGCACCATCGCGATCCGCAACGGCCGCTCTGCCGATCGGTCGGGTGACGGACGGTCGACCGCCACGGGCACCTCCCTCTCGGTCACTGCTGTGGAGCACCGGGCCGGCCTCGTCGCGACCGGTGTCCCGCTGCGCGGCGGGATCGGCGACGGTTTCCCGTCGGCGGCACCACTAAACCGGATGATCCGGGCGCTCACCGCCCAGGAGGAGCCGCTCCCGCACCGCTCGCACCCCCTCGCCGGACCAGGCCACCCGCTCCGCCTCGTCCCGCTCCCACCAGGAGCGCACGACCCCGGTGAGCACGACCGTGTCCCCGTCCAGCTCGACGGTCACCCGCTGCGTGCCGACGCCACGCGCCAGCGCCCGCTGGAGGTCGCGCCGGGTCCGCTCGGGATCGCGACGGGTGGCGGGCCGCACCTCGACCAGGTTGGTCACCCCCCGTACGCCCCGCAGCCGGCGCAGCTCCCGCTCGGCGGTGCGCCGCTGCCAGCCGAACTCCACCTGACCGCGGAGCATCACCCAGCCGTCGGCCACGGTGACGTCCAGCCGCTCCGCCGGGACGAAGCTGTCCCACTCCAGCGCCCGGCTCGCCGCGACGGCGATCTCGGCGTCCGTACGCCCCGGCTCGCCGGGCAGGTGCACCCCGAGGTCGTCGGCGACCGCCCGCACCCCTCGTACGCGCTGCGCGCAGCGCCGCGCCGCCCACTTCCGCGCGTACCCGTCGACCCAGCCGGTCAGGGTCACCACGCCGTCGTGGACGGTGACCCCGATCTCGTTCGGCTGCACCTGGGCGTCCCAGGCCAGTTCGTCGAGCACGTCCCGCTGGATCCGCTCGTCGGTCCGAACGGCCGCTGCCGTGGTCATCGCACCCCTCCGTACGCCGCGCCGGTTCCTGCCTGTCCGACCGTGCCGGCGCGACGGGTGACGGCGGTTCACCCGGACCGGGTGAACCGCCGTCGAGAGGGAGCGGCGGGTGACGGAGCCAACCCCCTTGGCCCCGCCACCCGCCGCCGGAGGGAGGAGGAAAGTCTTCGGTTATCCGGCTACGACGTCTCGGCGAGCGTCACGGTCGCCCTGGCTTCGGTGCCGTTGCGCTTGTAGGTCACCTCGACCCGGTCGCCGACCTTGCCGGCCTGCACGGCACCGACCAGGTCGTCCGAGTCGTTGACCACCTTGTCGCCGAACCGGGTGACCACGTCGCCGCGCTGCAACCCGGCCTTCTCGGCGGGGCTGCCGGGGGTGACGGTGGCCACCAGGGCACCGCCGCCCTCGGCGGCCGTCACGCTGACCCCGAGCGACGGGTGGCTGACCTTCTCACCCCGCTGGAGCTTGCCGGCGACGTCCTTGGCCTTGTTGCTGGGGATCGCGAAGCCGACGCCGATGTTGCCGCTGCTGCCCTGCCCGGCGGTGGCGATGGCGGTGTTGATGCCGATCACCTCGCCCCGGGTGTTGACCAGGGCACCGCCGGAGTTGCCCGGGTTGATCGGCGCGTCGGTCTGGAGCAGCCCCGCGATCGATGTGGCTCCCTGGCTGGGCTCCTGCCGCTGCCCGCCGCTGCCCGCCTGGATGGTGCGGTCCCGGGCGCTGAGGATGCCGGCGGTGACCGAGCCCTGCAGGCCCAGCGGGCTGCCGAGGGCGAGCACCTGGTCGCCGACCTGCATCGCGTCGCTGTCGCCGAAGGTGGCGGCCTTCAGGTCGCTGACGCCGGTGGCCTTCACCACCGCCAGGTCGGTCTTCGGGTCCGTGCCCCGGACCTGGGCCTGGGCGGTCTTGCCGTCGGCGAAGGTGACCACGACGCGGCCGTCCGTGGCGGAGGCGACCACGTGGTTGTTGGTGAGCACGAAGCCGTCGGCGGTGAGGATCACGCCGGAGCCCTCTCCGTTGTCCGTGGCGATCGAGACGACGCTGGGCTGCACGGCGGCGGCGATCCGGGGCAGGTCGGCGCCGTTGATGACCGGCGCGGCGGAGTAGGTGCGGGTGATGCCCGAGTCGCCGTCGACGGCGAGCGCGAGCGCCCCGCCCGCGACGCCCGAGCCGAGCATCAGCGCGAACACCGCGACGCCGGCGCCGGCGAGCTTGGCGATCCGGCCCGGCCGGGGGCCCGCCTGCGCGGGCGCCCAGGGCGGCACCGGCTGGCCGGGGTGGTGCGGCTGCTGGCCGTACGGCTGTCCCGGCTGGCCCCCGCCGCTCCAGCCGGACTGCTGGCCGTACCAGGGCGCGCCGGGGTGGCCGGCGGCCTGCGCGTGGCCGGCCTGCGGATAACCGGGCTGACCCGCGGCGTGCGGGTAGCCGGGCTGGCCGGCGGCGTGCGGGTAGCCGGGCTGACCCGCGGCCTGCGGCTGACCGGCCGGGCCGCCGGCCTGCGGCTGCCCTGGCTGGGGCTGGCCGGGGACCGGGTACTGCGGAACGGCCGGGGCGGGCGCGAAGGGGCCCGGCGGCGTGGGCCGGTCGGGCGAGCCGGCAGCCTCGGGGGCACGGGCCGGCTCGGCGGCGCGCGGGCCGCCGTCCCCGGCGACCGGGCCGGACTCCGCACCACGCGGCGCCTCGCCGCCGGCCGGGGCGGGGCC
>NZ_JBPQTK010000239.1:0-3741 GCF_051386315.1 Micromonospora sp. URMC 107 | reverse complement strand
GACGGAGATCGCGGTCAGGCCGGGAGGGGGGTCAGGCGGGTGCGGGGGCCGGCGCGCAGCACGCCGGAGGGGAGTTGCCGGCCGACCAGCCGCTCGGCCAGCTCGGCCACCTCGATCAGGGCGTCCAGGTCGACGCCGGTGTCGACGCCCATGTCGTGCAGCATGTGCACCGCCTCCTCGGTCGCCAGGTTGCCGCTGGCCCCCGGCGCGTACGGGCAGCCGCCGAGGCCGCCGACGCTGGCGTCGAACTCGGTCACCCCCAGCTCCAGCGCGGTCAGCATGTTGGCCAGCGCGGTGCCCCGGGTGTTGTGGAAGTGCAGCAGCACAGGGACGTGCGCGTTGCGGTCGCGTACCGCGGTCAGCAGCTCGCGGACCCGCCGGGGCGTACCCATGCCGGTGGTGTCGCCGAAGGCCACCCGGTCGGCGCCGTCCCGGACCACCCGGTCCACGATCGCGGCCACCCGGGCCGGATCGGTGTCCCCCTCGTACGGGCAGCCGAAGCTGGTCGCCACGATCACCTCGGCCTGCGCGCCGGCGCCGTGCAGCAGGTCGATCAGCTCGGCGATGTCGTCCAGCGACTCCTCGGTGGAGCGGTTGACGTTGCGCCGGTTGTGCGTGTCGCTGGCCGAGACCACCACCTCGATCTCGGTGAACCCGGCGGCCAGGGCCCGCTGCGCACCCCGGGTGTTCGGCACCAGCGCCGAGTAGCGCACGCCGTCGGCCTTCGCGGCCCGCTGCCACACCTCGTCGGCGTCGGCCATCTGCGGGATCGCCTTCGGGTGCACGAACGAGACGGCCTCGATCCGCTTCACGCCCGTGCCGGAGAGTGCGTCGAGCAGCCGCACCTTGGCCTCGGTCGGGATGGGGTCCTCGTTCTGGAGCCCGTCGCGCGGCCCGACCTCGCGGATCGACACGGAGCCTGGTAGTTCCGCCATAAGGGGTCACCTCACTGTGACGCAGTGCTTGTGCTGGGTCCTCCCAGCCTCCCACCCACTCCACCCGTTCCGCACCCAGCGGCGCCGATCATGAGGTCGACCGCGGCGGAAGCGACGAACCGCACCGCCAACCTCATGATCGACGCAGCGAAACCGGAGGGGTCAGCGCATGCGGGAGACGATGCCGGTGTCGTAGTCGCCGGAGAGGAACTCCTGGTTCTCCAGGAGTTCGGCGAAGAAGGGCAGGTTGTTCTTCGGGCCGGCGAGCTCGAAGGCGGCCACCGCCGCCCGCGCCCGCTCGACCGCCTCGGCCCGGGTCGCGCCGCTCACGATCAGCTTGGCCATCAGGCTGTCGTAGAACGGGGTGACGGTGTTGCCCTCGACGTAGCCGGAGTCCACCCGGACGCCCTCGCCGGTCGGCTCCACCCAGGTCCTGATCACGCCGGGGCCGGGCAGGAAGCGCTTCGGGTCCTCGGCGTTGATTCGCAGCTCGATGGCGTGCCCGCGCGGGGCGAGCGCGTCCGGGTCGAAGGTCGGCGCCAGACCGGCGGCCACCCGCAGCTGCTCCTCCACCAGGTCGACGCCGTAGACCAGCTCGGTCACCGGGTGCTCCACCTGGAGCCGCGTGTTCATCTCCAGGAAGAAGAACTCCTCGGAGTCGGGGCCGTCACCCCTGGCGTCCCGCTGGCGCGGGACCAGCAGGCACTCGACGGTGCCCGCGTTGCGGTAGCTCACCGCCTCGCCGGCGCGCACGGCGGCGGCCAGGAAGCGCTCGCGCAGCTCCGGGGAGACCGCCGGCGACGGCGACTCCTCGACCAGCTTCTGGTTGCGCCGCTGCACGGAGCACTCCCGCTCGCCGAGGGCGACCACCCGGCCGTCGGCCAGGCCGAGGATCTGCACCTCGACGTGGCGCACCCGGGGGAAGTACCGCTCGATCAGCACCGAGCCGTCGCCGAACATCCGCTCGGCGAAGGCGCGCACCTTGTCGTACTCGGTGCGCAGGGCGGCCTCGTCGGTCGCCACGCCCATGCCCATGCCGCCGCCACCGGCCGCGGCCTTGACCATCACCGGATAGCCGATCTCCGCCGCCGCCGCGACCGCCGCGTCGAGGTCGGCGGCCGGGTCGGTGGTCCCGGGCGCGACCGGCACCCCGGCCGCCGCCATCAGGTTCCGGGCGTTGATCTTGTCGCCCATCGCGGTGATCGCGTCCGCGCCGGGCCCGATCCAGATCAGCCCGCTCGCCTCGACGGTACGGGCGAAGTCGGCGTTCTCCGACAGGAAGCCGTAGCCGGGGTGGATGGCCTGCGCGCCGGTCGACTTGGCGGCGGCGAGGATGGCCTCGACGTTGCGGTAGCTCTGGGCCGGGTTGGCCGGACCCACGCACACCGCCTCGTCGGCCTCCGTCACGAACGGCAGGCCGGCGTCGGCCTCCGAGTGCACCGCGATCGCGCGGATGCCGAGCCGTCTGGCGGTCCGGATGATCCGGCGGGCGATCTCGCCCCGGTTGGCGACCAGCAGCGACTCGATCATGTTTCCTCCCAGCGTCCGGGGGTCGGGACGGGTGCTAGAGAACCACGGCGGGAAGGTTACTGACGAATCGACGGGTACGCCTCTCCCCGGCGTGGCGCCGCGGGACCCGGCGCGGCCGGCCGGTGCCGCACCCGCGCGGACGCCACCCGGCGCGTCGGGCGGCTACGACGCCCGGGGCCGGGTCGGGGCACCGGGTCAGGAAGCGGGGTGGGCCAGGAGGGCGGCCAGGGTGGCGGCGCGGAGCAGCTCGGCCCGCCGGCGCCGGTCCACCTCGCCACCCAGGAACGGCGTCGAGTTCATCAGACCGAACGCGGCGTGGGCCAGCACCCGCGCCTCGCCGTCGGGCATGCCCGGGTGCAGCGCGGTCAGCACGGTCACCCACTGTTCGACGTAGAGCCGCTGGAGCCGGCGGATCCGGCGCCGGGGCTCGTCGGGGAGACGGTCCAGCTCGTGCAGGTGCAGGGCGATCACCGCCGGGTTGGCCAGCGCGAAGTCGACGTGGAAGTCGATCAGCGACTCCAGCGCGCCGCGCGGGTCGTCGGGGTGGCCGGCGGACCGCTGCTGACCGCCGGCCAGCAGCTCCTCGCTGACCGGGATCAGCGCGGCGACCAGCATGGCCTCCTTGCCGGCGAAGTGGTGGTAGAGCGCCGGGCCGGTGACCCCGGCGGCCGCGCCGATGTCGTCCATCGAGACGCCGTGATAGCCCCGGGAGGCGAAGAGGCCGACCGCGATCTCCAGGATCTCGTCCTTGCGGGACCGGCGCCGGCCCGACCCCGCGGCACCGTTCGCCCTGCCCCGTGCCTGCTGCTCCACCGTCACCGGGCAAGCGTAGACCGCGACCGCCCCGGCGTGGAGCCTTCGTTACCCGTCGGTTGGCTCACGTCCGGGCCGAAAACCGGCACGTCCAAGCAAGGCGAGCGCCGCGTCCGACCTCCCCTTGACCCTCGACCCGGTCGAGCCCCGAGGGTCGCCGGCATGACCGCACCCCCGCTCGGCCGCGACTACCGCCTGCTCTGGTCCGCCGCCGTCTCCTCGCGTCTCGGCGACGCCCTGCGCACGCCGGCACTGGCGCTGCTGGCCGCGACGCTGACCCGCGATCCCCGGGTGATCGCGGCGGTGACCGTGGCCGGGCAGCTCCCGCCGCTGCTGTTCGGCCTGCTCGGCGGCGTGTACGCGGACCGCTGGGACCGCCGCCGGACGATGGCGGTGGTGGACGGGCTGCGCGCCGCCGTGGTCGGTGGGCTCGCCCTCGCGGTCGCCCTCGACCGGGCCGGCG
>NZ_JBPQTK010000238.1:0-3868 GCF_051386315.1 Micromonospora sp. URMC 107 | reverse complement strand
CACGGAGCTCGCGCCGCGTCAGACCCGCGAGTACCTCTGCGCCAAGGGCCACCAGTTCGAGGTTCCGTTCGCCGTCGTGTCCGAATCAGTTCCGGCCGGGCTCGACGATCTCGCCCTCGATGGCCCGACCCCCGTCGACGACAGTCGGCTCGGCCGCCGGCTGCGCAGCCGGCTGCGGGGCGCCGCGACGCACCCGCACCCGGCGCGGCCCGAACAGGTCACCGGCGACCATCGACGACACCCGCCGCTCCGCCGCCCGCTGCACCCCGTCGCGGGCCAACCGGCGCACCGGCGGCACCAGCAGCGACACCCCCACCAGGCCGCTGAGCAGGCCCGGCATCGCCAGCAGCAGCGCACCCAACAGCCCGACGAGACCGTCGGTGACCTGCCGGCCCGGCGGCTGACCGGCCTCCGCGGAGGCCCGGAAGCCACGCCACGCGCGCATCCCCTCGCGCCGCAGCAGCACCAGCCCGAGCAGCGACGCCGCGAACACCGCCAGCACCGCCCAGCCGAACCCGATCGCGCGCCCCACCGCGACGAACACCACCAACTCCAGCAGCGTCGCCGCCAACAGGGCCAACGGCACAAACTTCAATCCTCGGCGCATCTCACCCCATCCGCCATCAGTCGCGCCCGCGGCGCGGTCGCCCCGCGCGGGCGCCGGCGCCCCATCCAGCATGACACGCCGCCGCTCAGGGCCACCGCACCTGACCCGTGGGGGTGCCGTGCAGGCCCCGCCGCACCGCCAGCCGCCGATCCTGCACCCCCCACGCGGTGATCCGCCACAGCGCCTCCGCCACGATCAGCGGGCTCATCTTGCTGCTGCCGCGCTCCCGCTCGGCGAACGTGATCGGCACCTCGACGATGCGCGCCCCCGCCCGGTGCGCCAGCCGGGACAGCTCCACCTGGAACGAGTAGCCCTGCGAGCAGACCGACTCCAGGTCGATCTGGTCGAGGGCCGCCAGCCGGTACACCCGGTAGCCGCCCGTCGCGTCGGACAGCGGCATGCCCAACGCCACCCGCGCGTACAGGTTGCCGCAACGCGACAGCAGCAGCCGCCGCAGCGGCCAGTTCACCAACCGCGCGCCACGCGTCCACCGGGAACCGATCACCACGTCGGCGTCGCGGGCGGCCGACAGCAGCGCCGGCAGGTCCTCCGGGGCGTGCGAACCGTCCGCGTCCATCTCCACCACCGCGTCGAAGCCACGCTCACGCGCCCACGCGAACCCCGCCAGGTACGCCGCGCCGAGGCCCTGCTTGCCCTCGCGGTGCAGCACGTGCACCCGAGTGTCGGCGGCGGCCAGGGCGTCGGCGACCGCGCCGGTGCCGTCCGGGCTGTTGTCGTCGGCGACCAGGATCTGCACCGCCGGCGCGGCACGGCGTACCCGCGCCACGATCCGCGCCACGTTGTCGGCCTCGTTGTACGTCGGGATCACCACGAGCACCCGACCCACGCCCGGATGACCGGTGTCCGGTCGGGTGCCGGTCGTCTCGCCCACCGTCGCTTCCCCTCCGCCGGCGTACCGGCTGGTGTCACCCGGCGTGGTGCCGGCGGCGCAGCACGGCCGCGCCGACCAGGGCCGCCACCGCCAGGGTGGCCAACGCCACCTCCGGCCACAGCCCAACCCGGGTGGCCAGGGTGCGCCCGTCGTCCAGCCGCAGCTGCCGCACCACGACCGCTCGGGTGTTGAACCCGGTGGCGTCGCTTACCCGCCCGTCCGGGGCAACGAACCCGGACACCCCGACCGTGGAGGCCATCAACGCCGGCCGGCCGTGCTCGACCGCCCGCAGCCGCACCATGGCCAACTGCTGACGCGCCTCGGCCACGTCGAACGTGGCGTTGTTGGTCTGCACCACCAGCAGCTGCGCCCCGCCGGTGACGGTGTCGCGGACCACCTCGTCGTAGGCGACCTCGAAACAGATCACGTCGCCCAGCACCGCCGCCCCGGCCCGCAGCACCCCCGGCTCGCTGCCGGGCACGAAATCGGCGCGCACCCGGTCGACCTGCCTGCTGACCAGCCGGGCGAGATCACGCATCGGCACGTACTCGGCGAACGGCACCGGATGCCGCTTGGTGTACAGCTGCTCCAGGTCCGGGCCGCTGCCGGGCCGCCACAGGATCCCCGCGTTGCGGACCTGCCCCTCCCCCGGGCCGCGCAGCACCGCACCGACCAGGATCGGCGCGCCGACCGCGTCGGCGGCCTGCGAGATGCGCGCCCCGGCGTCGGTGTCGCGCAGCGGGTCGATGTCGCTGGAGTTCTCCGGCCACACCACCAGGTCGGGACGCTCCCGCGTGCCGGCGCTCACCTGCCCGGCCAGCTCGATCGTGGCGTCGACGTGGTTGTTGAGCACCGCCTGCCGCTGGGCGTTGAAGTCCAACCCGAGCCGCGGCACGTTGCCCTGCACGATCGCCACCGTCACACTCTCGCCGCCACCGGCGGCGGACACCGGCACCAGCAGCCCCGCCACGGGCACCGCGACCGCCGCCGCGCTCAGCGCCGCCACCGGCGCCCACCGCCGCGGCGACTGCCACGCCCGCCACAGCGCCGCGCCGAGCAGCCCACCGGCCAGCGCCACCGCGAACGTCACCAGCGGCGCGCCGCCCAGCGCGGCCAGCCGCAACAGCGGCGAGTCGCCCTGGCTGAACGCCAACCGCCCCCACGGGAACCCGCCGAACGGAGTGCGGTCGCGCAGCGCCTCCTGCCCCACCCACAGCACCCCGGTCACCGCCGGCCAACCCCACCGCGCCCGGTCCACCAGCGGCGACACGAACGCCCCCGCCGCACCCAGCAGCGCCAGGTAGCCGGCCTGCAACAGCGACAACAACAGCCACGGCAGGTAACCGGTGTGCAGGTTCGTCCAGCTCAACAGCGGCGCGAACAGCGCCACCCCGGCCAGGAGACCCAGGCCCGCGCCCGCGCGCAGCCGACGCCGATGCGTCGCCACGGCCAGCAACGCCACACCCAGCGGCGCCAACGGCCACAGCCCGTACGGAGGAAACGCCGCCAGCAACGCCAGACCGGCCAGCACCGCCATCGGCGCCGCCACCGGCAACGGCAGCGCCCCCGCCCGCCCGCCGGTCGGCCGACTGTCGTCCCCGGTCGCCGCCGGCACCTTCGCCACGATCACGGGCCGAAGGCTACCCGCCGGCCGGTCGCCGCCCCACCGGACCACACACCTGACAGAGGCCGCGGACACAAATCGGGGCGCGGCTCGCGCCGCGCCCCGATGCTCCCAGGCCCTTCCCGGCCGGTGGGGCGAGAATGAGCTACGCCGACCTTCGGACCGACCCGACGCGGACTGGCTGCCCCCGCCTGGCCGTTGTCTACTGGCCGTGCACCTCACCCTGCCCGTACACCGGTAACCGCGGCCGGTTCGCGCCGCCCCGCCGACCCCCGCCCGCTGGACCTGGCCGCCGCGACGCACTGCTCACATGTCGCTCGGCCAGCGGACGAAGGGACGAAGCGAACAACAGCCGCTTCCCGTAGTAGGACTCAAAGACGGTACGGCGTGCACCCCCGCCGCTGTCAACCCGCCCGGGCCTGTCGTGTGATGCACCACGGCGTGTCGCGTCGGCGAGTCTCAATGCGTACCCAGGTGCCGACGCAGCAACGCCCCCGCCGCCTCCGGATGCTCGGCGGCCAGCAACCCACCGGCGGCCAACACGTAGTCGACATCGACGACCGGCCGGGCCGCGCGCGGCAACGGCCACCCACCGGCATGATCGGCCAACACCGCACCCAACACACCGGCCGCGTCCGCCGCCGCGGCGTGCCGCAGCACCCCACCAGAGCCCACCAGCAGCCGCACGTCGCGCAGGTCCCGCCCGGCCCGCTCCCCCGTGGCCGCCCCCCGCGCGTGCCGGCGC
>NZ_JBPQTK010000237.1:0-4038 GCF_051386315.1 Micromonospora sp. URMC 107 | reverse complement strand
GGGTGGGTTCGTCAGGGGGTGGCGGCGTCGACGGCCGCCAGGAGGTCCGCGACGTCGTAGTCCCCGTCGTGGCGGGCGCCGTTGACGAACAGGGTCGGGGTGGCCTGCACGCCGCTGCGGATGCCGCCCACGAAGTCCCGCCGCACCCGGTCGCCGTGCGCCTGCCGCCCCACCTCCGCGGCGACCTCGTCGGCCGGCAGCCCGAGCTGCTCCATGCCGAGCGACAGGTGCACCGGGTCGAGCTGGTCCTGGTGCTCGTAGAGCCAGTCGTGCATCGCCCAGAACTGTCCGCGCCGGCCGGCCGCCTCGGTCGACTCGGCGGCCTGCTCCGCGTACGGGTGCATGTTGGTGATCGGGAAGTGCCGATACACCAGCCGCACCGTGTCGGCCCGCTGCCGCAGCAGCTCCCGCAGGTTCGCGTACGCGGCCCCGCAGAACCGGCACTGGAAGTCGGCGTACTCGACGATCGTCACCGGCGCGTCCACCGGCCCGCGGACGTGGTCGTGCCCGGTCACCGGGGTCCGCAGGCGGGCGGTGACCTGCAGTGGGGTGGTCATCGGGCGGTCACCTCAGTCATGCGTCCCAGCCTTCTCCGCGCCGGGGTGAGGGTGGCTCACCCCGCCCGGGTGGTTCCGCGCCGCGGCCGGCAGACGGGTGCCGTGCCGGCCGCCGGCGCGGCGGGCGGTTTCACCATCGGCTCAGCCCAGCACCGGGGCGACCGCGATGTGGTTCTGCACCTCGCGGATGCCCGGCGCGCACCAGACGGTCCGCTCCACCTCGGCCCGCTCCGGCATCGAGTGGACCAGCCCGCCGAGCACCACCGTGTCGCCGTGCACCCGGACGGTGATCCGCTCCGCCGCGGTGGCCCGGTTGCGCGCCAGCGCGTCGACGATCCGGTCGGCCAGGGCGTGCCCGTCCGGCCGGACGTCGGGGCGGACGGTGATGCCGTTGCTGACGCCGCGTACGCCGGTGAGCCGGGCCACGGCGCGTTCGGCGGCGCGGCGCTGGTACTCCCAGTCCACCTCGCCGTGCAGCGTGACCCAGCCGTGCGAGACGGTCACGTCGAGCTGCTCCGGGGGGACGAACGCGTCCCACTCCAGCGCGTGCCCGGCCGCGCCGGCGATGTCCGGGTCGGCGCGCTCGGCGCCGGTGCCGAGCCGTACCGCCAAGTCGTTGGCGACCGCCCGGACGCGGGCCACCCGGTGCGTCGCCCGCTCGGCGGCCCACTTCTTGGCGTAGCTGTCCACCCGGCCGGTCAGGGTGACCACGCCCTCGGCGACGGTCACGCCGATCTCGTGCGGCCGCACCCGGGGTTCCCAGGCCAGCTCGTCGAGGACGGCCGACTGGATCTCCTGGTCGCTGCGGCTGATCGTCTCGATGGCCATCTGTCACTCCTCACGGGATAGCTGCCGGTGCGTACGGATCCGCCGGGACCGATCCTGGCGCGGACCGGGGTGAGCGCCCCTCACCCGTCCCGGGTGGCTTCTGGGAGCGCTTCCATGATCCCGGTCGGATCGGCTAGGGTGAGGCCGTTCCTCGGGTGCGGGAGCCGTCGCGCCGATGACCGGAGCCAGGGCAGCTCCGGCGCGATTCCGCACGTCCCCGTTGCCGGGCGTGGCCGTCACCACGTCCGCTCCCGGCGTCTCACCCGGAAGGAACCGCAGATGCGGAGAAGTTACGTCGGCGCGGTCGTGTCCGCGCTGGTCGTCGCCGCCGCCGTCGTGGCGGCACCGTTCACCGCGGCCGGCGCGCCCACCGCCGCCGCAGCCGCCGCCGAGCCGTACACCTGGAAGAACGTGCGGATCGACGGCGGCGGCTTCGTCCCCGGCATCGTCTTCAACCCCACCGAGAAGAACCTGGTCTACGCCCGCACGGACATCGGCGGCATGTACCGGTGGGAGCAGGCCACCCAGTCCTGGACGCCGCTGCTGGACTGGGTCGGCGCCGACAAGTGGGGCTGGAACGGCGTGGTCAGCGTCGCCACGGACCCGGTGCAGACCAACCGGGTGTACGCGGCCGTCGGGATGTACACCAACGACTGGGACCCGAACAACGGCGCCATCCTCCGCTCGACCGACAAGGGCGCCACCTGGCAGGTCACCGAGCTGCCGTTCAAGAACGGCGGGAACATGCCCGGCCGGGGCATGGGCGAGCGGCTCGCCGTCGACCCCAACAAGAACAGCATCCTGTACTACGGCGCCGAGGGCGGCAACGGCCTGTGGCGCAGCACCGACTTCGGGGCGACCTGGGCCAAGGTGGCCAACTTCCCCAACGTCGGCAACTACCGGGCCGACCCGAGTGACCCGAACGGCTACAACGGCCAGAACCAGGGCCTGACCTGGGTCAGCTTCGACAAGAGCACGGGTACGGCCGGCAACGCCACGCAGACCGTCTACGTCGGCGTGGCCGACAAGGAGAACCCGGTCTACCGCAGCACGAACGGCGGGGCCAGCTGGGAGCGGATCGCCGGGCAGCCGACCGGCTACCTGGCGCACAAGGGCGTCGTCGACCCGGTGGGCGGCTTCCTCTACATCGCCACCAGCGACACCGGCGGCCCGTACGACGGCGGCAAGGGCGACGTCTGGAAGTTCCACCGCGCCACCGGCGCGTGGACGCGGATCAGCCCGATCCCGTCCACCAGCACCGACGCGTACTTCGGCTACAGCGGCCTCACCATCGACCGGCAGAAGCCGAACACCCTGATGGTGGCCACCCAGATCTCGTGGTGGCCGGACGCGATCTTCTGGCGCAGCACCGACGGGGGCGCCACCTGGACCCGGATCTGGGAGTTCAGCAGCTACCCGAACAAGACCAGGCGCTACACCATGGACGTCAGCTCGGTGCCGTGGCTCACCTTCGGCAGCAACCCCGCCCCGCCCGAGGAGACCCCGAAGCTCGGCTGGATGAACGAGTCGGTCGAGATCGACCCCCACGACAGCAACCGCTTCATGTACGGCACCGGCGCCACCATCTACGGCAGCACCGACCTCACCAAGTGGGACACCGGGGGCCAGTTCACCATCAGGCCGATGGTGAAGGGCCTGGAGGAGACCGCCGTGCTCGACCTGGTCAGCCCGCCCTCCGGGGCGCCCCTGGTCAGCGCGCTCGGCGACATCGGCGGCTTCCGGCACACCGACCTGGACGCCGTGCCGCCGATGATGTTCACCCGACCGAACTTCACCAGCACGACCAGCCTGGACTACGCCGAGACGAAGCCGAGCGTGATGGTGCGGGCCGGCAACTTCGCCGACGCGGACCGCCCCGACGACAGCCACGTCGCGTTCTCCACCGACGGCGGGGCGAACTGGTTCCAGGGCACCGAGCCATCCGGCGTCAACAGCGGCGGCACGGTCGCCGCGTCGGCCGACGGCAGCCGCTTCGTCTGGGCGCCGGGCGACGCCGGCCAGCAGGTGGTGCACTCCGTCGGGTTCGGCACCTCGTGGGCCGCGTCGACGGGCATCCCCGCCAACGCGGCGATCGAGTCCGACCGCGTCAACCCGAACAAGTTCTACGGCTTCAGCGGCGGCAAGCTCTACGTCAGCACCAACGGCGGGGCGAGCTTCACGGCCTCGGCCGCCACCGGCCTGCCCGCCACGGGCAACGTCAAGTTCAAGGCGCTGCCCGGCAGGGAGGGCGAGCTGTGGCTGGCCGGCGAGGGCGGGCTGTGGCGCTCGACCGACTCCGGGGCCACCTTCACCCGGCTGGGCGCGGTGAGCACGGCCGGCAACGTCGGCTTCGGCAAGGCCGCGCCCGGCCGGACGTACCCGGCGCTGTACCTGTTCGGCACCGTCGACGGTCGGCCCGGCGTGCACCGCTCGGACGACACCGGCGCGACCTGGCTGCGGATCAACGACGACCAGCACCAGTACGGCAACGCGGGCGAGGCCCTGACCGGCGACCCCCGGGTCTACGGCCGGGTCTACCTCGGCACCAACGGCCGCGGCATCCTGGTGGCGGACCGGCTCGGCGGCACGCCCGACCCGACACCGACCACCTCCACCCCGCCCCCGACGACGCCGCCGCCGACCACCCCGCCGC
>NZ_JBPQTK010000236.1:0-4063 GCF_051386315.1 Micromonospora sp. URMC 107 | reverse complement strand
CACCCCAACCCCACCCACCGACACCGCCTCGGTGATCAAGAGGTTTGGTGACGCCACAGAGATCGAACTCGACCCAAACCTCTTGATCGACAGCGGAGTACCGGCAGGCACGGCAGACGGCAGGCACGAGGGCCGGCAGGGCGGGTGGAGTGCGGGTCAGGGGAGGCGGGTCTCCAGGACGCCGTTGACGACGCGGGTCGGCAGGACCTGCTGGTCGTTGCCGGACGGGCCGTGCACGACCTCGCCGCCGTTGAGGCGGAACGCGCTGCCGTGCCACGGGCAGACCACGCAGTCGTGCCCGTCGATCTCCTGCACCTCGCCCTCGCCCAGCGGACCGCTCTGGTGCGGGCAGCGCTCCAGCATCACGGTGACCTCGTCGCCGTGCCGGTAGAGGATCACCGAGACGTCGTCGACCTCACGGGTGATCAGCTGGCGCTCCGGCAGGGCGGACATGTCCGCGACGGAGTGCCAGCCGTCGCTCATCCGGTGCAGCTCGGAGATGCTCTGGTTCACCTGCGCGCCCTGCTTGTACGCCAGGTGCCCGCCGAGGTACGCGCCCATGCTGGCGGCGCTGAGCCCGAGGAAGCCGAGCGTACGGCCGAGGTTGTGCCGGCCGGTCATCCGGGCGGCCACCGAGCCGGCGTAGAACGCCAGGCCGACGCTGTTGGACGCGGCGTGCACCAGGCCGATCCGGCGCTGGTCGCGAGCCAGTGCCGCCCAGTCGTTGAGGCCGGCGACCGCGGCCGGGAGGGCGCTGACGGTGCCCACCGCGCACAGCGTGGTGGCGGCCCGGCGCTGCCCCGGCATCAGGTCCAGCACGGCGGTGCTGATCCACGCGCCGACCGGCACCTGCACCATCGCCGGGTGCAGCGGATGGCCCAGCCAGACGCCGTGCAGCAGGTCGCGGACCCGCTGCGGTCGGAGGGTGGCCTGGACGGCACGCTGCAACCGGTCGCCGACCCGGTCCAGGCCGGATGCCTGCTCGATCTTCGTCAAGAGTGCTCGCACCCGTACCGACTTCCCGGCAGGAGCCGTCGCAAACCGGTCGGCCGTGACGGATCCGCAGCGGTACGTGACGAGGCCCCCGCCGACCCGTAACGGGACGCGCCGGGCACCGCCCCGCCGCGGTCGCGGATCCGCCGCACCCACGCCGGCCGGCCGGTCAGCCCTCCCGTGCCCGCCGGCCAGCCAGCCCTGCGACGCCGGCCGGCCCGGTCGGCCCGCCGACGCCGCCGGCCCGGTCAGCCCTCCGGCGCCGTCCAGCGGTCGTGGTGGATCGCCTCGGCCAGTGGGCGCTTCTGCCGCCAGCCGTGCCGGGCCAGGTCGGGTACGGGCTCGAAATGGGTGACCGGCCCGAGGCAGAGCCACGCCACCGGCCGGATCCCGTCGGGGATGCCGAGCAGGTCGGCGAGCCACGGCTCCCGGTAGAACGACACCCAGCCCACCCCGAGCCCCTCGGCGGTGGCGGCGAGCCAGAGGTTCTGGATGGCGAGGCAGGTCGAGTAGAGCCCGGTGTCGGCGATGGCGTGCCGGCCGAGCACGGCGGGGCCGCCCCGGGCCTGGTCGTGGGTGACCACCACCGACAGGGTCGATTCCAGGACGCCGTCGATCTTGATGCGGGCGAACCGTTCGGCCGCCTCCCCGTCGAGCGTCGCGGCGAAGGCGTCCCGCTCGGTGTGGACGTGCTCGTGGAAACGACGGCGCAGCTCCGGGTCGCGCACCAGCACGAAGTCCCAGGGCTGCGAGTAGCCGACGCTCGGCGCGGCGTGCGCCGCCGCCAGCACCCGGCGCAGCGTCTCCTCGGGCACCGGCGCCCCGGTGAACTGGGCGCGTACGTCCCGGCGGCGGTAGATGACGTCGTACAGATCCAAGGCAGGCTCCCGCTGCGCTCGGCCCACGCCACGTCGGACGCGGGCACCGGACGCGAGGCCGGTCTTCGGACTCCCGGATCGACGCCTGGCCGTCCGCCTTCCCGGCCCGGGCGGGCCAGTGGCTGCGCGTACGCGTGGACGGTGGCTCCCCGGTCACCGCGGCGGGCCCGTGCCGGATTCGCACCGGCTTCCCGATTCTCCCCGCTCGCGCGGGGCACCTCACATGATCGTGCCGTCGGGGATGCTAGCGCCGTCCGGCCGGCCCCGGTCCGGCGGGCGTGGAAATCCGGTCGCGGGTCGCCCCGTCCCCGGCCACTGTGGTCCGGGTGTACGCACTCTCCTCCCGCCCGCTGCCGGCCGCCCGGCCGGCGACCAGACTGACCGTCGCGCTGGGGCAGCCCCGGGCCGTACCGCCCCCGCTGCTGATGCTGCTCGGCATGCTCTCCACCCAGGTCGGGGCGGCCGTCGCCAAGCAGCTCTTCGGCAGCACCAGCGCCGGCGGCACGACCACGCTGCGGCTCGGCTTCGCCGCGCTCATCCTGCTGCTCCTGGTTCGGCCGGGACTGCGCCTGGGCTGGCGCACCGCCGGCCTGGTCGGGGCGTTCGGGCTGGCCCTGGCGGTGATGAACCTCGCCTTCTACGCGGCCCTGGAACGGGTGCCGCTGGGCGTCGCGGTCACCATCGGCTTCGCCGGGCCGCTGCTGGTGTCGCTCGCCGGCAGCCGCCGGCTCGTCGACGTGGCGTGGGCGGCGCTGGCCGGCGGCGGGGTGCTGCTGATCAGCGGGCTCGGCGGGACCGGGGTGGACCCGGTGGGGCTGCTGTGCTGCGTGGCCGTCGCGGTCGGCTGGGCGGGCTACGTGCTGCTCGGCAAGGCGGTCAGCGCCCGGGTGCCGGGCAGCCGGGGCCTCGCGCTGGGGATGGCCGTCGCCGCGCTGGCCGTGCTGCCGTTCGGGGTGGCCGGCAGCGGCACGGCGCTGCTCGACCCGTGGACCCTCGCGCTGGGCGCGGCGGTGGCGCTGCTGTCGTCGGTGCTGCCGTACTCGGCGGAGATGGCGGCGCTGCGGCGGATGCCGGCGCGGGTCTTCGCGATCCTGCTCAGCCTGGAGCCGGCGATCGGCGCGCTGGTCGGGCTGGTCCTGCTGGGTGAGCTGCTGGCCTGGCCGCAGGCGGCCGGGGTGGCCTGCGTGGTCGGCGCCGCGCTGGGCGCCACCCTGGCCCGCCCGGGCCGCCCCGACCCGCGCTGACACCTCTGGCGCCGCCGGCACCGCCGGGGGCATGCTGTCCGGATGGGGGTACGCGTCGAACGCGCCACGGCGGTGACCACGGTGATCCTGGACCGGCCGGCGGCCCGCAACGCGGTCGACGGGCCGACGGCCCGGGCGCTGGCCGACGCGTTCCGCGCCTTCGAGGCCGACCCCGACGCCTCGGTGGCCGTGCTCTGGGGGGCCGGCGGCACGTTCTGCGCCGGGGCCGACCTGAAGGCCATCGGCACCCCGAGCGGCAACCGGGTCGAGGCGCAGGGGGACGGACCGATGGGTCCGACCCGGATGACGCTCAGCAAGCCGGTGATCGCCGCGATCTCCGGTCACGCGGTGGCCGGCGGGTTGGAACTGGCGCTCTGGTGCGACCTGCGGGTCGCCGAGTCCGACGCGGTGCTCGGGGTGTTCTGCCGCCGCTGGGGGGTGCCGCTGGTCGACGGGGGCACGGTCCGGCTGCCCCGGCTGATCGGCGAGAGCCGGGCGATGGACCTGATCCTCACCGGCCGACCGGTGCCGGCCGAGGAGGCGTACGGCATGGGGTTGGTGAACCGGCTGGTCGCGCCGGGTGAGTCCCGGGCGGCGGCCGAGCGGCTGGCCGCCGAGCTCGCCCGGCACCCGCAGACCTGCCTGCGCAACGACCGGGCGGCGCTGCTCGCCGGGGCCGGCCTGCCGGAACCGGCGGCGCTGGAGGTGGAGCTGGCGTACGGGATGGAGTCGCTGGCCGCCGACGCGGCGGCGGGGGCGGCCCGGTTCGCCGCCGGCGCCGGCCGGCACGGCGCACCGGCCCACTGACCGGGCGCAGGCCCGACCGCCCCGGCGCCCCGGCCCGCCGACGGGGCGGAAGCTCTCGACGGGCCGGGGGGGGGGGGGGGGGGGGGGGGGGGGGGGGGGGGGGGGGGGGGGGGGGGGGGGGGGGGGGGGGGGGGGGGGGGG
>NZ_JBPQTK010000235.1:0-4166 GCF_051386315.1 Micromonospora sp. URMC 107 | reverse complement strand
GCCTGGTCCTGGGCTGACCCGCCCCACCCCGTCGATCATGCACTCTTGGTGGGCGGTTACCGCCGTTCCGCACCTTTCGCGGGGCAGCACAACTGCATGATCGACGCCGTGAAGGGGGGCGGGGTCGGGTCAGAGGCGGATGCCGAGGAGGGCGTCCAGGGTGGCGGCGAAGAGGGCGGGGGCGGCCGGGTCGTCGGCGGTGCCGGCGAGGGTCGCCTCGGCCCATCCGTCGGCCAGCGCCAGGGCGCCCGGCGAGTCCAGGTCGTCGGCGACGCGGGCACGTACGCCGGCCAGGAACTCCTCGCCCGACGGGCCGGCGGGCGCGGCGGCGGCCCGCCGCCAGCGGCCCAGCCGCTCCTGCGCCGTCGCGAGCAGTTCGTCGGTCCAGGCGCGGTCGGCGCGGTAGTGCCCGGAGAGCAGGGCCAGCCGGACCGCCATCGGGTCGACCTGGTCGGCGCGCAGCCGGGAGACGAAGACCAGGTTGCCCCGGGACTTCGACATCTTCTCGCCGTCCAGGCCGATCATGCCGGCGTGCACGTAGTGGTCGGCGAACGGCGCCGCGCCGGTGAGCCGCTCGGCGTGCGCGGCGGAGCACTCGTGGTGCGGGAAGATGAGGTCGTTGCCGCCACCCTGCACGTCGATCCGGTCGCCGAGCAGGTTGAGCGCGATGACCGCGCACTCGATGTGCCAGCCGGGGCGGCCGGCACCCAGCTCGCCGCCCGGCCAGGACGGCTCGCCCTCGCGGGCGCCCCGCCACAGCAGCGGGTCGAGCGGGTCGCGCTTGCCGGCCCGGTCCGGGTCGCCGCCGCGCTCGGGGAAGATCTCCAGCATCTGCTCGCGGGTCAGGTTGGACTCGTAGCCGAAGCGGGGGGAGGCGGCGACGTCGAAGTAGACGTCGCCGGTGCCGTCCTCCAGGCGGTACGCGGCCCCGTCCTTGAGCAGCAGGAGGACCTTCTCGGCGATCTCGGGGATCGACTCGACCGCCCCGACGTAGTGCGCCGGCGGGATGATCCGCAGCGCCTCCATGTCCTCCCGGAACAGCGCGGTCTCCCGCATCGCCAGGACCTTCCAGTCCTCGCCGTCCCGCTCGGCCCGCTCCAGCAGCGGGTCGTCGATGTCGGTGACGTTCTGCACGTAGCGCACGTCCCGGCCGGCGTCCCGCCACACCCGCTGCACCAGGTCGAACGCGATCATGGTGGCGGCGTGACCCAGGTGCGTGGCGTCGTACGGGGTGATGCCGCAGACGTACATGGTCGCGGTGCCGGTCGGGTCGCTCGGGTGGGCGCCCTGCCGCGCCGAGTCGAACAACGACAGCGGCTGGCCCCTGCCCGGCAGCCGCGGCACCTCATGTCCCGCCCAAGAGTCCATGACCGTCAGCCTAACCAGCCGGCGCGGCGCGGCAGGCCCGCCCCACAGTGATCATCATGACAACGCCGTAAGGCGGGACGCCGGAGCCGGATCGCCGCCCGCCGGACGCTCACATGGGGGGCCAGGGCACCGCCGGCCAGTCCTGCGACGGCTGCGGGAACAGGCCGGTGTGCCGCAGCCGGTCGACCCGGGCCGCCAGCTCGGCGACCTCCCGGAGAGTCAGGTGTTCGGCCAGCTCGGCGCCGAGCGCCCCCGGCAGCTGGCCGGCGAGCGCGTCGAGCATCTGCACGGCGTCCGCCGGCAGCTGCCGGCCCGCCCAGCCCCAGAGCACGGTGCGCAGCTTCTCCTCGACGTGGAAGCTCACCCCGTGGTCGACGCCGTAGATCCGGTCGTCCGGGCCGACCAGCACGTGCCCGCCCTTGCGGTCCGCGTTGTTGATCACCGCGTCGAGCACCGCGAGCCGCGCCAGCCTCGGATCGTCGGCGTGCGCCAGCGCGTACGGTGTGCCGTCGTCGTCGCGGGCCGCGGCGATCGCGAACCAGCGGGGCGGCAGCGCGTCGGCCGGCACGAAGCCGACCAGGGGCTCGGCCTCCTCCGGCTCGTCGATCCAGAGCTGGCACGATCCCGGCCCGAACGGACCGTCGCGCAGCACCGTCGGCGGCACCAGGTCCCACCCGGTGGCCCGGGAGACCACGTACGCCGAGACCTCCCGGCCGGCCAGCGTGCCGTCCGGGAAGTCCCACAGCGGGCGCTCACCCCGCACCGGCTTGTAGACGCAGCGGGCCGTCACCCCGTCGAGGGTCAGGATGCCGCGCAGGGTGGTGTTGGAGGCGTCGACGAGCCGCCCCTCCAGGTCGAGGTGGCCGTCCCGGAGCAACCGGAGCGCGGCCTCGCCGTCCTGTCGGGGCTGGAGGTCCGACGACGTCACCGGTGGTAACCGTTGTGGCGCGGGCAGAGGTGACCGGCGGGATCCAGCGGCTGGCCGCAGAGCGGGCAGGGCGGACGGCCGGCGTTGACCACCCGCCGGGCCCGCTCGATGAACTGACGGGTCGCCTCGGGGGTCAGCCGCACCCGGAGCCGGTCGAGGTCCTCGTCCGGCTCCTCGTCCTCGTCCTCGGCGTCCTCGTCGTCGTCGGGCTCCACACCGAGGTCGACCTCGACCTCCGCCTCGCCCACGGCGATGGCCTCGATCACCACGGTCGCGGTGTCGACGTCGAACGCCAGCCCGAGCGTGCCGACCCGGAACTCCTCGTCGACCGGCGTGTCCAGTGGGTCGTTGTCGCCGACGACGGCCACCGGCTCGGGCAGTTCCACGCCGAAGCGGCGCTGCGCCTCGGAGAGCAGTTCCTCGAGCTTCTCGGCCAGCAACGACACCTGGACCTTCTCCAGCGCGACGCTGACCAGCCGGCCACCGCCGCGCGCCTGGAGGAAGAACGTGCGCTCCCCCGGCGGCCCGACCGTCCCGGCGACGAACCGCTCCGGCGGCTCGAAGGCGTGCACCTGGTGGGTCATACCCACGACCCTATCCGGCGCGCCACGGCGCCGCGCACCCCACCGACGCGAATCGCCGCGCGCCCGCCGCGCCCAGCGCACCGGTCGCCGCAGCCGGGCGTGGCGACCGGCGGGACCGCCGACCCGCGCCGGCAGCGCCCGGCCGGACGCCGCGCCGCGCCGCCAGGCCGTGGGCCCGGATGCCGCCGGCCCGTCACCGGCCGGCTCCCGCGCCGCCGCCGACCGGCGCGTCGGAGTCGGCCGCGCCGGCCGCCTTCGTCGCCCGCCGTCGGCGCTTGCGCGGCGGCGGCACCAGCCCGGCCAGGTCGCCGCCGGTGTCGTTGAGCCGCAGCAGGAACGGCCGCAGCGGCGTGTAACGGATCGCCGTCACCGAGGCCGGGTCGGCCACGATCCGCTGGAACAGATCCAGGTGTACGCCGAGCGCGTCGGCCACGATCGCCTTGATCACGTCGCCGTGGCTGCACGCCAGCCAGACCGCCTCCGGGCCGTGCTCGGCGGTGATCCGGGCGTCCCACGTACGCACCGCGGTGACCGCCCGCGCCGCCATCGCCGCCATCGCCTCCCCCTCTGGGAAGACCGCGGCGCTCGGGTGCTGCTGGACCACCGGCCAGAGCGGCTCCTTGGCCAGCTTCTTCAGCGGCTGCCCCTCCCAGGCCCCGTAGGAGCACTCGATCAGCCCTTCCTCGGCGATCGGGGCGACCCCGGGCAGCGCCAGCTCCAGGGTCTGCCGGCACCGGATCAGCGGGCTGGTCACCACCGCCGCGAGCGGCACCGCCCGCAGCCGCTCGCCGACCGCGGTCGCCTGGGCCCGGCCCGTCTCGTCCAACTCGACGGGCTGGCGGCCGGCCAGCCCGCCGTCCGCGTTCGCGGTCGTCCGGCCGTGTCGCAGAAGTAGAAGGGTCGCCACGGAACCACCCTATGGCCTGCGCCCGACGTCGGTCGTCCGCTGGAGTGCCTGGCGTGGCCACGGTGCGGTCCTCGGGTCGCCGCCGGTCATCGGCTGGTTGCGTGTCGTCGTGGTGGGGTGTGGCCCGCTCACCGTCCTCGACTCCCACCACGGCCGGGAAACGTCCACGCCGCCCTGATCATCGGACGCTACGGGTGCAGGCTGCGACGCTACGGGCGCAGGCGGGCAGCGGCGGCGCGGCGAGTGCGGGTGGGCAGGCGGACGCTAGCGGTGCACCCAGGCATGGCCTGGGATGGAGAGTCACTTGACGTCCTGATCACGGCCCGGTTGGTCCACGCTCGGTGTCCCCATGATCCGTTGATGTCGGCCCGGGCGGAGG
>NZ_JBPQTK010000234.1:0-4170 GCF_051386315.1 Micromonospora sp. URMC 107 | reverse complement strand
CCCCCCCCCCCCCCCCCCCCCCCCTCAGCGCGTTCCGTGCCCCGCTCAGCCGCCGGCCGAGGGCTGCCCAGCCGACGGGGCGAAGCCGGGCAGCCAGCGCTCCAGGATGCCCCGGTAGGGCGCCTTCGCCTCCAGCTGGCAGAGCACGCCGATCGAGCCGAGCGTCACCCGGTGGATGAGCAGGTACGACGGCGGCAGGTTGAGCTGCCGGCTCAACTGGTACGCGGGGGAGCGGGGACTGGCCAGCCGGGCCGCCTCCGTGCGCAGCCAGGCCCGGGTGAACCGGAACTGCTCGGCGGCGATGGGCTCCAGCATCGGACGGAGGAAGTCGAGCACCGCCTGGGCGTCGATCTCCTCGGTGGCACCGATGAAGCCCTCCGCCCGCAGGCCCGCCACCACCTCGTCGGCGTCGCCCCGCAGCGCCAGCGCGGCGATGCGGCCGATGGGCTCGGGCGTGCCCTCCGGCATCCGGGCCACCGCGCCGAAGTCGATCACGCCGAGCCGGCCGTCGGCCAGCAGCCGGAAGTTGCCCGGGTGCGGGTCGGCGTGCAGCAGCCCGGCCCGCTGCGGCGCGGACAGGTGCAGGATCGCCATCAGCCGGCCGGCCTCGTCGCGCTGCTCCTCCGTGCCCTCGCGGATGATCTCCGCCAGCGGGGTGCCCTCGATCCACTCGGTGACCAGGACCCGGGGCGAGGCCGAGACCACCGCCGGGATGTGGATCTCCGGATCGTCCGCGTACGCGGCGGCGAAGGCGCGCTGCGACTCGGCCTCCAGCTCGTAGTCGAGCTCCTCGGTGATCCGTTCCCGCAGCTCCGCCAGGAGGGGCTTGACGTCCAGCCCGGGCTGGATCGCCCGGAACATCCCACCCAGCCGGGAGAGCTGCTTGAGGTCGGCGAGCAGGGCGTCGCCGGCGCCCGGATACTGGATCTTGACGGCCACGTCGCGGGTCTGCGGCGCGCCGGAGGGACCGTAGCCCGGCTCCCGCCACACCGCCCGGTGCACCTGGCCGATGCTGGCCGCGGCGGCGGGGGTGTCGTCGAACTCCACGAACCGGTCCCGCCAGGCCGGGCCGAGCTGCTCGGCGAGCACCTTGTGCACGCTTGCCGCCGGCAGCGGCGGCGCGGCCTCCTGGAGCTTGGTCAGGGCCTGCCGGTAGGGGGCGGCGACCTCCTCCGGCAGGGCGGCCTCGAAGACCGACAGCGCCTGGCCGAACTTCATCGCACCGCCCTTGAGCTGCCCCAACACGCTGAAGAGCTGCTCGGCGGTGCGCTGCTGGATCTCCGCGGAGATCACGTCGGAGGCGAGCCCGGTGACGCGCTTACCCATGCCGAGGACGGTCCGACCGGCGAAGCCGAGCGGCAGAGCGGCGAGCTTGGCGGTCCGGGACACGGCCCGGCGCGGGATGTCGGTCACCCGGCCATTGTTACCGACTCCGGGGGCCCGCGGCTGCTCTGCCGCCGGGCTGGGTGCCCGACCCCGCCCTCCAGGGCCGTCACCGGCGTCGTCGGGAGCATCCGCAGGAGGGGTGCGGCGGCCACATCCGGCGGCGGAACCGTCCCGCCCCGGTGATCTCCACCGCGCAGCCCAGGGTCTCCGGGGTGCCCCCGTCGAGCTGGGCCAGCGCCTCGGCCGCCGCGTACGCACCGGCGGCCAGGAGGGTCGCGGCGGCACCCGCCCGCTCGTCGGCGCCCGCCGCGAGCTGGGCGGCCAGCGCCGGCCAGTCCGGGTCCCGGTCCGCCCGGTGCAGGTCGAGGCAGTTCAGGCAGGGGCCGGCGGGCGGTCGGACGAGCGGGCCGACCACGGGCACGCCCTCCCGGAGGCCGAGCAGCAGGTGCGGCTGGCGGCGCTGGGCGTGACCGGCGGCGAGCAGGGCGGCCGGGCGGTCCGTACCGAGCTGGACGACCAGGTCGACCCGGCCCCGCCGGAGGGGACCCGTGCCCGTGCCGGGCGCGGCCCGCTCGACGGCGTCGCGTACCGCCTGGGCGAGCGGGCGGCCGAGCGCGGTGGCCGGGATGCCGGTGCCGACCAGGTCCGCCGGCCGCACCGGGCCGGCCAGGTCCGGGTGCACGTGCCCGACCCCGGCCTGGGCCAGCGCGAGGGCGACCAGGGCGCCGAGGCGGCCGGTGCCGCTGACCACCACCCGGGCGGCCAGCCGGCGGCGCAGCACCTGGGCGGGCGTGCCGGGCAGCCGGGCCGAGGCCAGGGCGAGCGCCCCGGCCTCGGCGGTGAGCCGGGCCCGGGGCGGGCCGGCCAGGTCCTTCGGCAGCAGGGTGTGCGCGGGTACGACCAGGCCCGCGGCCCGCAGGGCGTCGAGCAGGGTGCGGGCCTCGTCGGGGGCCACCTCGGCGGCGACGGCGTGCGCCAGGACCAGCCGTTCGCTGCGGGTGCCGTCGAGAAGGTCGAGCAGGCGGGCGGCCCGGGGGTCGGCGATCTCGAGCAGTACGGCGCGGCCTGGCTCGACGCCGAGTTGCAGGGTGTGGCGGTCCCGCCAGAGTCTGGTGAGGCCCGGCAGCAGGGTGGGCCGGGGCAGCGTGGCACGGCGCATGACACGGATCGTGACCGTGCCCGTGCTCACCGTCGATCGTTGTCCACAGGTGGGCTGTGCCCTGTCCAGGGCTGTCCACAGGAAATCCTGGGATATCCACAACCCGCCGGTAACCGTGTCGGCGAGCCGACAGCGGGCGGACGGCGGATCAGGTGTGGTCATGCCGGAGGGGGCGGCCGACGGCCCCCCCCTCCGACGCATCCGTACAGGTCAGACCTTCGCCTTGCCCAGGATGCGGTTCACTGTTGTGCCGCACACCGGACACTTGCCCTTGGCCATGTTCATCCCGGTCTTCGAGACCTCGACGCGGCCCTCGAAGTCCCGCTTCTCCTTGCACTTGACGCAGTAACCGTTGTAGGTCTGGGCCTGGTCGGCCACGGTGCCCTCCTCGTCTCGTCCGCCGGCCGATGTCGTCCCGGCGGGGGTTCCCGGCGGCGGGCCACTCGGGCGCCGGCGCTGGGTCGTTCTGCCACGGCCACGCTCGTGACCGCTGGTCCGCGGACCCTACCCAGGTCTGGGCGGTTCCATGTCAGCTCTGCTTCGTCACTGTGAGCAAGTCGACGTCGAGAGTGTGCATGGCGAATTACGTCGGATAAGTCAGTTTGGCGGGGACACGCCGACCGAACCCGGGCAGATGCCCCGTGCGGGGCACCCCGAGCTGCGCTCGCCGAGAAGATCACCTACGGTGGGGGTACGACCTCGTCGCACCCGCGGACGACCGCCACGAAGGGTGACGGCGATGAATCACCGCGGCCCGGCAAAGATTTTTTGGGACTCCTGCCGACCAATCACCATTTTCCGGGCGGGTGTCGGGGTGTTGACCCTTGCGGACCCCTGGTCAGTACGCATTAGCTTTCCTTCGTGACAGGAATCCGAGGCTGCGCGGCCCGCTGATGGCAGGGGCGCGGAAGCCGGTCGTCGAAGTGCGGCGCAGCCAGCGTCGGCGACGCACGGTGTCCGCGTACCGCGACGGTGAGCGGGTCGTCGTCCTCATCCCGGACCAGTTCTCCCGGGCCGAGGAGAGCGAGTGGGTCGACCGGATGCTCGCCCGGCTCGCCGCCCGGGAGGGCCGCCTCGCCCGGTCCGACTCCGAGCTGCTCGTCCGGGCCACCCGCCTGATCAAGCTCTACCTCGCCGAGCACGGCACGCAGGCCGTGCCGACGAGCGTCCGCTGGGTCACCAACCAGAACGGCCGCTGGGGGTCCTGCACCCCGGCCGACGGCACGATCCGCATCTCGCACCGCGTCCAGGACATGCCCGACTGGGTGATCGACTACGTGCTCCTGCACGAGCTGGCGCACCTCATCGTGCCCAGCCACAACGCCCGGTTCTGGGCGCTCGTCGCGCGCTACCCGAAGTCCGAGCGGGCGCGTGGCTACCTGGAGGGCGTGGCGGCGGCCTCCGGCACCCCCCTGACGGACTGACCCCCGTCGACCTGCGCCGTCCGGCGCCCGCCTGCTGGCACCCGGCGTCCCCTTGGCGACGCTGACGGCCCCGACCGCCTCGACGTGCGGAAGCCGCCGGGATCTTGGTACGAGACAGCCCCTCCAGGGGCCTGTTCCTACCAAGATCCCGCCCCCGTCCCCGTCCCTCCCCGACGGCCGCCCGCCCCGCGCCACCGGCGG